>JANJXJ010000155.1 GCA_024709105.1 Lentimicrobium sp.
AATTCTTGTCTCTATAATCATCTCCAACTATATTTTCAAATGCGGGGTGGAAATTCTCTTTACACCAGCTACTTATTCATTGGTTAAGTTCCTGAAAAAGAAAGAACAAACCGATGTTTTCGACGTAGGAATCAGCTACAATCCATTCAGGTATTTTGTAAAGTAGGCCATGTAGCCTTGAGTAAAGCTGCAACAACAATCCTTTACGGCGATTCTGCTTTTGCCCGGTTAACAGTTTTTGCAAGGTTTCTCATTTTTTGATTTCGCTAAATCCTTAATCAGAACAGCCGGCGTTTGAATTGCCGGATTCATTTCACCAGCTTTACTTTACAATTCACTGTGCCGGAATGTCGTTTCGCCCGAAATGCATTTACCAGCCCTGCCGGACGTTGTATTTTTGCTTCATCAACAAAACGAAAACAAAAAACACAACGCCATGAAAACTTTTATTTTCTTCGCCGCTCTGGCACTTCTCCTTTCAACAGCTGTAAATGCTTCAAATGATGGAACTACCACTTCATCAGAAACAAAAGTGCATGTATTTCAGAATAATACCGAGAGTGTTGACATATATCTCTCAAAAAACTCTGATGAATCTGTAAAAATCAGAATTGAATCTGAAGCAGGTGATGCACTGCTCAAAAAAAGTGTTGAACAGGATGGAAACCGCTATTTCAGATATCATCTCAATGAATTACCTGAAGGCAAATACCTGGTTAAAATTGAACAGGCAGGAAAAGTAATTTCATCAACTACAATAAGCAGGAATTAACCTGTACTCTATACAATTGCTGATTTTTTTGGTGGTTGCAAACGGGCGCTGTTACTGAAACCGGCGCCCTTTGCTTTTTACGAAATCGGAAAAGGAAACACGGGTCTGATTTTATAAGTTAAGCTAAAAGAAACGCTTTATTTCATAAATCACTAAACATCTTTGAATTCCAAATCTTTTATCCCTTCGACAAGCTCAGGGCATCGCTTTTGTTTTTTATCTTTCGCCTTTTATCTTTCCCCTTTTATCTTTTATCTTTCCCCTTTTGTCTTTTATCTTTCGCCTTTTGTCTTTTCCTTTTATCTTTGCTGAAAACAACCTTTTTATGGGAATGATATCTATTGAGGGCATGGAGTTTTTTTCGTACCATGGCCATTTTAAAGAAGAACAGGTAATTGGAACCAGATTTATGGTTGACCTTTTTATACAGGTTGAAACCTCCGCTGCCGAGGTGTCCGATAAACTGCACGACACGGTCAATTATCTTTCGGTTTATGAAACAGTAAAAAGAGAAATGGAGCAGAAGTCGCATTTGCTTGAAAATGTAGCCCGCCGGATCATTACAGCCATACACCATGAATTTCCTGACGTGTTGGATGCAGAGGTAAAGGTTTCAAAACTAAATCCGCCTCTGGGTGGCAAAATTGACCGGGTTTGCGTTACACTTAACAGCGATGATGTAAATGAGCAGGCCTGAACCTGAAATAAAAAAATGCAGCAGGTGCGGAGCAGCCTTCAGTTGTTTGCATTCAGCCTCTTGCTGGTGTACGGCTTATATTGTTGCCCCTGAGAAAGCAGAAGAAATGAGAAATAAATACAGCGATTGTCTTTGCCGTGAATGTCTTCAGCTCTATGCAGAACCCTCCTCCCCTGCCCCAGATGATGATTTACCTTGCTGATTAACAATATTTTGGCTGAATCAAAAAATTGTTTTTCAAATTCAGCATAAATTACTATATTTGCAGCGCAATAGGGTCTCATGGCCGAGTGGCTAGGCAGAGGTCTGCAAAACCTTCTACAGCGGTTCGAATCCGCTTGAGACCTCCAATCAAATTACACCAGCACAGGCTGGGAAAAAATAAAAATCAGGGCTGTGTCCCTGGTTTTTTTTGTTTCCGATTGAATTGAAGGTGAGATTTTCCAATTTATATTTTGTGTTCAGACATTTGCTGAACAATCAGGTATCATGAACTAGTATGGAGCTGATTACTCTTTTTTTGCTGGCATTAAGCCTTTCCTTCGATTCGTTTGCTGTTTCGGTGAGCAGCGGACTTATGCTTCCTGCAATACGATTTTGGAAAGCCTGTAAAATAGCTTTTGTATTGGCAGTATTCCAGGGCCTGATGCCATTGGGCGGTTGGCTTGCCGGGCTCGCAATCAGAGACTTATTGGCCGATTTTGACCACTGGGTTGCATTTGGCTTGTTAACTCTGCTTGGAATTAAAATGATTACTGAAAGCCTGAAGGCCGATGAAGAGCGAAAGGGCTTTAATCCACTGAATCCTTTGGTTTTAATTACCATGGCCCTTGCCACCAGTATAGATGCCTTTGTGGTTGGAATAAGTTTTGCGCTTATCGAAACACCAGAAACCCCGTTTTGGCTGGCAATACTGATCCCGGTTTTTGTAATCGGAAGTATCACATTTATCATGTCGATGCTGGGCATATTGTTTGGAAAAAAGGCAGGCAGCAGCCTTGGAAAAAGAATGGAAATGCTGGGAGGGTTTATATTGATAGGAATTGGATTAAAGATTTTAGCAGAGCATTTGTATTTTTGAGGTTAAGGCTTATTCAATAACTTGAATAAAAATCATTTTGCACCAAGTATTGTATTCAGGCGCATAAAACATCTGAAAATGTTGGTTTGCACCTATCGGTTATGCAGGTGTATTCCTGCTTAAGTTAAGCAGTTTGTTTGCTGATGGCAATTATATTGGATACATATTACATATTAATTGAATGAATATGAGATAGAGAATTATACCTATTGGAAAAATTCCGCATTTTACAAAATAATTACTCACATTTCTTACTCTGGCATGTCAAACTGAAAAATAAAGTTCTATATTTGTAAAATTAAAGTTGTAAAGACGCCAAGTTTATATTTTCAAATTATAAAGAAAGGAGAGCCAACTTGAATGTTCATGTTTTTCTAAAAAAGATTTGTAATAATATAAAGCTTTCTTCTGTATTCGATATCCAGCGGATTTAAGTTCGCAAAGCATAAGCCACCTCTCGCGCTAAGTATTGGATTGTCTTTATTTTTCCATGCTGGCACAAAGCAGAGTATTGAATACAGGGCTGGCAGTATGCCACGCCATATTTAATTTAAAGAACTACGTTCAACTATAATCTCTTAAAAACAAATGCGATACCTTGATAAAAAGCAGAAGCTGGGTTTATTGTTTTCATTAATCAGCAGCGAAAATACCGGGCCTGCCTCAAAATTAGCTGATAAACTTTGTGTTTCTAAGCCTACCGTTGAAAAATACCTGGCATTGCTAAGAGAAGATGGCCACAATATAGGGTATTGTACCCGCCGGAAAACCTATTACCTGATCAATGAAAAAACTTGAAAATTTATGGAGCACCATCTGTTTTGTATGGAGTTTGCTGCATATATTTGCTGTTGAAAGTACAGAATGTCATTCATTATGAATAACCTCTGTGTAAAAAGGCCAGCCACCTTTGCCAATAAAAAAGCCTCCGATTGGGGCCGATTACCAGAATAAGCGATAAACCAGTATTAACCAAATCCAACCAAAGGCTCTGCAAAGATAATTAAATTAAACAGGAAGTCAATCCGCTGTTTGGTTTACTATGTATAAAATACATACTGCGAAAGCCAACGGGCTGACCACCCAATGTGAAAAAAATAATAGATAAGTGGAGTCCAGTAACCACAAACAAAAACGGGGCGTATTCTGACAAGCCAAAAGAGCAAGAAAAGTTAATCATTATATGATGAAAAAGTTAATTTATTTTGCAATACTAATTGCAATTGGTCTTTTTTCTTGCAACAAAGATGTACATACAGTTTGTTCCGAATGTGAAAAAAACAAACCACTCAGCGAGAAATTGATTGTGAATATTGGTGAATCGAATTTTGCCACTCAAATTAAATACTGGAATTACAAGAAAATTAGTCTTGCCTACAACACAATCAAAGAAAAGAACTTTAATGAAATTGTTTCAAACCTTAAAGAACTTTCTAACTTTAATAAATTGCCGTATTCTTTTGTACTATACACTAACAATTTATTAGGAGAAACAAATAAAGTAACAGATGCTAACATTATTGGACTAAGTTTTTTCTATGTTGAAAACAGCAAAATGTATCATAGCTTCTATAAAAAGACTCATGGTGGTTTTTCTATTGTTGTTAATCTTAACTGTGAAGTGGAAGGGATTATTTCTAATGATCTTCACAGAATTACATTAGGAAACTTTGATACAATTTCTTATCCGAATCGTTCCTGGCTTTTATTTTTTTCAACTAATAGTATAAATAATAAACTATCAAATCCAAAGCATGAACTTACTAACCGCCTTCAAAAAGCTATTGTTATTAAAAGTACAATGAGACCTGAAGATTGCGCCCCACCATGTCTTGATGGAGGTGATGAACCGTGCCATTTGTCTCCAATCTATGGTTCAACTTGTAATGGGGAAGAAGAAAAGCCTTGTCTTGAAAATACTGAACCCTAAATTCTAAAAACCAAATCAGACGACCATGTTACGAACTAACTTCAATATAATTATTATTCTGCTACTTGTTCTGCATTATGCCAATCCTTTACACGCCCAGTTTTTTGATCAAAACCCGGTAATTTTGGATAAAGGCGATTTTTTGACAACCTACTCTTTATTATGGAAAGAGGATTCCTTAAACAGGGATTTTCAAAGACAGGAGGATATGTTTTTGCTGATTGGTTCAAACTACAGCCAGTTCGTAAGTAAAAATTACCTTTTAGGATCGCTACAGGGAAGGAGGATGGAAAAAGAAGGCAAATTAGACGAGTTTCTCAATTTACCATCTGACCAGAAATTACGGGCAAGGTTTGTTTACAGCATATATAAAGACAATAAATGCAGTAAATTAACATATCTCGGTCATGTCATGCCAATCCGTTTCAAATACGAAGAAGATATGAGAGAGATAAAATGGACACTGGGGGCTGATACTGGGCGTTTAATGGGATATTTCGTAAATCAGGCATTCACTGATTACGGTGGAAGGAAATGGGTTGCATGGTATTCCACAGAAATACCATTTAACGATGGCCCTTATAAATTTGGTGGTTTACCTGGTTTGATCCTGAAGATATACGATTTGAAGGAGGATTACATTTTTGAAGCCGTAAAAATTGAAAGGCTTAAGGAACCAATGGATATTGAATTGTCAGAAAGAGATGTTGTGTCAACAACCCGGCAAAATTTTCTGAAAGCAGAAGATAATTTGAGGTACGATATTATCAATAGAATCAAGGAATCTGGAACCTCAAATGACATTCAGCAAAGAGCGGCAAAAAACATGTTATTGAAAAATAATCCGATTGAATTAAAGTAACTTGGTTCTCTGAATAAAAAAGCTAATAAAGTTTGGGGTTACAGGGTAAATGAAAATGCAGCAAATGATTGAAAAAATGCTCAAAGTTATATTTCTATTGAGCTTTAATAAGAGTCACTTCTACCTATTCTGCTATGTTAAAAACTAATTTTTTTTCAATCATTCTTCCAGTTTTCTTGCTCATTACCATTAATGGGCTTAATGCGCAAATAACCATTAGTGGTAGGATAATTGATGAAAATACTGAGCCATTGCCTAATATAAATATACTGGTATATCCCGCCAATAGTGAAATAATTGTTGCTTTTGGAATCAGTGGCAGTGATGGTAAATTCATTATTACAACCAAAGTTCCCGTTGATAGCCTAGATGTGAAAACAAGCTCAATTCATTATGAGAAAGCAGTTGCCCGTATTGGTAATGTGAACAGCGAAATATCATTTTCTCTTAAACCCGATATTAAACAACTTGAAACATTTACTGTAAGGGCATCTTCCATTGAGAAAAGGGGAGATACATTAAGCTATCTTGTCAGTTCTTTCAACAAAAACAGTGACAGGAGCATTGAAGATGTTTTAAAAAGGATGCCGGGCATTGAGGTTGAAAAGGATGGTAAAATACTCTATCAGGGAATGCCCATACAAAAATTTTACGTTGAAGGGCTCGACCTTATGGACGGAAGATACACAGTGATTAGCAAAAACCTTGATCCAAATTCAGTTGCTACAGTTGAGGTATATGAAAATCATCAACCGGTGAAGGTGCTGGAAGACAAGATTACATCTCAACAAGCATCAATGAATCTCAAGCTAAAGCAGAACGTAACCACCACCGGAACTGCACATACAGGAATCGGAATGAGTCCAATATTATGGGATGCAAATTTAACTCCCATGACTTTTACAAAAACATTTCAAATGGTATCTTCTTACCAGACAAACAATACAGGGAAAGATATCTCAACCCAGATAAGAAGGTTAACAACAGAAGAAAATGCCAGAATCAGTGAATTGCCCTCAGAAAAGACCGAGTATTTAAGTGTCTATAAATCTCCTTCCCCGGAATTTGAAGAAAACAGATATCTTAACAATAACATACATTTGCTTAATCTGAACGGATTGTTTAAATCGGGGGAAAATCTGCAAATCAGAGCCAATATATTTTACATTAATGATTATCAGCAGTATGAATCAACAACAGTCCGAAGAATATATCTTGCAAACGATACTCTTTCTTTTTCCGAAAATATCAGAAACCGGAATTTTAGTCAGGTTTTACAGAGTGAACTAACCTTTACACGGAATGTAAAGTCCAGCTACCTGAATAATAAGCTTAAATTCAAGGCAGATTGGGGAAGGCAATATGGGCTGCTTGGAACTATGGATGGAATCGTTGATCAGCACTTAAATAATCCATTAAAATCCCTATCCAATGACTTGGTACTAATCCAGCCTTTAGGTGGAAAGTTTGTCAAAATATCATCTTATATTTCCTTAGATAATAATGAATCAGATTTGAAGGTAAGGCCTGGAAGCTTTGAAAATGTATTAAATCAAAACCAACCTTATGATGAAGCATGGCAGAAACTGGGTTTAAGACGCCTTTTTACTGATCACTCAACGAGCCTCATTCTCCAAGTTGGCAAATTCTCATTTACACCTCAAATAGGATTATCCTATAGGCTTCAATCTCTTGACACTGATCTGTTTACAATTTCGGAAGGGGTAGAAAGCAACCCGGGCAATAAATTTGCGAATGATCTTGAGGCGAGTCGTGTTAAACTATATGCTCAAACTGGAATTGAATATAAAAAATCCGGAATAACATTAAGGGCAAATCTACCCTTTAGTTATCAAAACTACCAGATTAGCGATAAAGAAAGGTTTGGCGAATTGAAGTCTGATAAATTATTTTTTGATCCGGGTCTTTCCGTTTACTACAAATTTAAAGGTTACTGGCAGTTTAGTGGATCATGGTCTTATTATAATCGTTTGGGAGATCCCGACCAACATTACTATGGATATATTCTGAGAAATTATCTGAATCTCAGACAAAATGCTGCGCCAATTTCTCTTTCTACCGGGTCAAGGTATTCAACATCAGCTTCATATCAGAATCCAATAAAATCTTTGTTCGGCTCAGTACATTATTTATTTAACGCGGGTCTTAACAACCAGATTTACAAAAATCAAATAAATCAGGATGGTTCAGTAGAACTTCAGGCAATTGAACTACCTAACAGAATCAGGGTACACAGCATTCAGGCACAAACCAGTAAATATTACTACAGAGCCCGTTTAACCACTGGTTTAAAGGTAAACTTCACTCTTCAGAGTGGTAAATCCTACGTAAATGATGACATACTGCCAACACACAATCAATTCTTGATTATTAAACCATATATAGATTCGCGGATACTCCCATGGATTAATGGAGAATATAGTTTAACCTACAGGGATGTGCAATCCGGCCTGAACGGTAAGGGTTCTTTTCACCGCAAGTTACTGGTTCATGGCTTGAACTTTTACACTCTTTTCAGAAAAAATAATCAGGTAAGTATTAACACAGAATACTATTCTTTAGGTAACAAACCTTTCTTTTTCGCCGATCTGAAATATCAGTATTCGCTTACAAAGCATAAAATTGATTTTAAAGTTGCCTGGATCAATGTTTTAAATGCAAAGGAGTACATTAATTATCAGCCAGGATCATATATAATGTATGAAACCATTTATAAACTAAGGCCTTCACAACTTTTAGTCACAATGGGTTTCAGGTTTTAGAACTGTTTCTGTTACTTCTACTCGTTCAAAGATGATTTTCCGGTAAAAATATACCACCATTCAGGAACAAAACAAGTCTCTATTGTGGAAACTCATGGATTTGAATACCTTATGTTTTGTATTCAATTATAAATACCACAATAAAGGTATGTTTACCGAATCAGCCTTAAACCAAACATTATCAACCATGTAAAACCTCAGTTCTGATTCAAAAAGTTTGAAATCCCGGAAAATTCTAACTTACATTTTTTATGGAACAACGCATTTTCTTTTTCGTAAACTTTTCAGTTGCTGCCTTATTGCTCACATTTTGTGCATGGCATCTTTTTGACAGCAGAACATTTTATTTTTCTATGTTCTATTTATTTGGTGTCGCCGGTTCTTTTATTGGAGCTAAGTTAAATCCACAACCA
>JANJXJ010000160.1 GCA_024709105.1 Lentimicrobium sp.
AAATATTTGTTGCTGGATAATAATTAATCCGTGAAAATCAGTTTGATCGGTGTAACCGTGTCTCGGCCTTAGACGAGATCCGTGTGCTATACAAAGGAATTGGTATCTGCACCGGATCCGAAAAGTTTAGTTTTTCCCGGAAAACACCACATTTACTTCTCCTGTAGCGCTGAAAAAAGGTTTAACACCTTCGGGAGTTATGGTGATGTCGTCCATTCCAAACCTGCTTACCTTACCCCTGAGCACCACACCATCTGCCAAACGGTAGGATTTCAGGGTTTGGTTGGTCTCATCAACAAACAACCTGATGTCAGCAGCCAGCGGCCAGACCATCTGTTTGGCCATCATGTTGCGGAAACCTCCCTGATAAAGCCAGGCTGCCGACTTTACCAGCACATTGCGGGTGGAAATATCAAAATCAAAATCTTTCAGATACAATGTTGAATCAACCGGATTGTAAGCCGGAACTCCTTTGAAGTAAATGGTTCCTTTAAAACTTCCTGATAATTTTGTTTCTGCAACAAGCTTTCCCTGGCTTCCGTAAATGCTCAGGCTTTCTACCTTAACACTTCTGTTGCCAGAGCTGAAGGTTTGTCCGGTTACATATTCAGATGCCTGCCGGTTGATTTCTTCAAACGGAATATCGGTAGAAGCATTGATGATGAGTCCGGTTTCCACATCGGGCATAATTTTCAGCGCAGGCAAAGGCCCGGGAGCGGTGCGCGAGGGCTTCTCTCCTACCGAAGTTTCAACCACCGACCTGATGCCGCTTTTGAATTTAATCACTCCATTCGCTGCTGCAATGGGCGTACTGAAGAATTCGGTAGTTTCAATGTTCAGCCATGCTTTATACTCTTCGCTAAGCAGTATGGGCTGATTCAGTGCTTTCCAGGCTTGCAGGGCATAGGGTTTCAGGTCAATGTATTGCTTTACGCTTTCATCAATGCTGCTGCTGATGGTTCTCAGGTTTTTCTGAAGTATGAGGTCGGCAACAAACTTAACCGGGATGTTTATACCGGCCACCTTAACAACTGGCTCTGTAATCCATTCATAACCTGTGGTTTCGGTTTTAGTACTCAGTGTCCAGTCGGGATTCAGGGTAATGCTTGTGCGAAACATCAGTGCTAGTGCGCCTGACACTTCGCGGTAATCAGAAATGGTTATGCCTAATTTGGTGGTTTTAAATCCGGCTTTTATCCAGAGTTTCAGCGGAACTTTATAAATAATCACGTTGTCTTTCATCGCCAGTGATATTGTCCCTTCTTTCCACGCCTTTACCATCAGGTTGTCGCCGCCATTATCATCTAAGCTATTGTCTTCATAAACCAAACCACTGAATTCGCGATTCAGCTCCTTTTGAATATCACTGAGCCTGGCTTCGGCTGAAAAACCTATAACCGAGGGTTGCGGCCTCACCACTTCATATGTATATGATTCGGCAGGTTTTTCAACTTTAACAGTTGCGCATGACACTGCTACAAACAACGGAATCAGTAATATCCATCGCAATCTACTGTTGTTAAGCATGATATGTTTGATTATGAGTTCTTTAAAGAAAAAATAATGCTTTTTCTGCCAAATTCCCGGTTGCATCAGTGGTTTTCGCCTGCAATGGATTCCTGCACTTTGATAATTTTTGTGCGGGGATTTTTCTTCAGGTACGACTGAATGATGTGTCTGGTGTCGCGGTTATCCCGGTAAGGCTTTATACAAGAGTCAAGCACTTCGGGGTCAATACCTGCTGAAGTATCGGTAAATCCGAATCCGCAGTACCGCCCGCCCGAAATTTTAACTACCGCTGCTTCGTCTTTGTGCCGGCCCCTCTCAACAATAAAAAAGTCGGGATACATAAACCCCGAAAGCCTGATGGCAGCATTCACCCTTCGGTTGTAGCTGCCTGCAGCCTCATGACCTATACAAGCCCCGCGGCATTGTTTAATTCCATAATGAAAACATGCGCCTTTGGTATCGTAAAGCCCGCACAATTTCTGGCAGAGTTCAAATTTTTCAATCACTCCGTTCAGATAATTGCGTGCATGTTCAAAAGTAGTAAAGGAAGTAATCGCCTGCTGCCCGTTGAGCGAATGTCCAACCCTCAGGTTTTGGTAGCCGTTTTCGTCAGTAAATACAAACAAACCATAACTAAATACCGAGCGGCGCTGAGCCCTGTTAAACAAGGGTTTGTGTTTTTTAATCTCGTCCGATTCCATAAGCAGGGCAATCAGTTCGCTGCCGGTGTGCTCAAAACTAACCGACTCGGTGCGGTTGCGCATCTCCACAGCTTTGGTGGTTTCGCTGTTGCGGAAATGCTGGAGCAGCCGCTCAAACATGTTTTTGCTTTTACCAATGTAGATGATTTTCCCGTCCTTGTCGTGCAAATAGTACACCCCTGTTTCCTCGGGAACCTCCCTTAATATCTCAGGAATTGAAAATCCTGAAAGTTTTTCAATGGCCTGGCGGTCGGTTTTCAGCAATAATTCAAAGAGTCGGGTGGTAGCAAGTGCGTCTCCGGCAGCACGATGCCGGTTTTCCAGCTCTATGCCCAGTTCACGGCAAAGTTTACCCAGGCTGTAAGATTGCATGCCGGGGAGCAGTTTACGGCTCATTTTAACTGTACACAAGGTAGGCCGGCGGTAATTGTATCCCAATCGTCTGAATTCATGCCTGATGAAGTTGTAATCGAAAGAAGCGTTGTGACCAACAAAGGTGGTTCCTTCTGTCATTTCAACAATACGGCGGGCTACTTCAAAAAACCTGGGAGCATTGGCTACCATTTCGTTGCTGATTCCCGTAAGGCGGGTAATCATGTAAGGAATCGGCTGCTCGGGATTGAGCAGCGTGCTGAACTCATCCACAATGCGGATGCCATCGTGAATATAAACCGCTATTTCGGTCAGCCTTTCGTTTACAAAGTTTCCCCCTGTAGTTTCAACGTCAATTACAGCATACATAGGTTGCAAATGTAAAGAGGTTTATATTGTATTCGAAGAGTACGGCAAAAAAAAACCACCGGCGGATTCCGATGGTTTTTTACAGTTCAAATATTGTGCTCAGAGATATTCACTTACTTCAACTTCGCCTTTAAGAACCATCAGTCCGTTGATGGCGAGGGCACGCATCTCGTCCTCTCCCGGATATACATGTACCGGCCCGATTTTGTAGACACGTTCAATAATTTCATTTACAAACCATTTGCCGTGCGCGATGCCACCGGTAATAAGAATGCCGTCAACCTCTCCCTTAAGCACGGTACTCATGGCACCTATGGCTTTGGCTACCTGAAAGGCCATAGCTTCAAAAATAAATTTGGCGTATTCGTCGCCGGCAGCTGCCCGCTGTTCAACCTCATACGCGCTGTTTGTTCCCAGAAAAGCAGCCATTCCGCCTTTGCCCTTGATCATAGTGAGTATTTCCTTTTGCGAATACTTACCACTGAAGCAAAGTCTGACCAAATCGGCAGAAGGCAGGGTTCCGCTGCGTTCGGGAGAGAACGGGCCTTCACCATCCAGCGCCTGGTTTACATCTGCCACCTTGCCTTTGCGATGAGCACCAACGCTGATGCCTCCGCCAAGGTGCACCACAATCAAATTGAGGTCTTCATAGCGGCGCATGATGGATTTGGCGTGTTGCCTGGCTATGGCTTTCTGGTTGAGGGCATGAAAGATTGATTTGCGCGAAAACTCGGGGTGCCCCGAAACTCTGGCCAATGGCTCCAGCTCATCCACCACTACCGGATCGGCAATAAAAGCACGGGCATTGGGGAGACTTTTGGCAATATCGTCGGCAATAAGTCCGCCCAGATTGCTGGCATGTTCTCCCATCGGGCTGTTGCGAAGGTCGGCTTTCATGATTTCATTTACCTCATAAACACCCGAAGGGATGGGCTTTACGAGACCACCACGACCCACCACCGCCCTGATGGTGTCCATTTCTATGCCTGCTTCTTCCAGTTGCTTGTAAATGATTTCCTTCCTGAAATTGTACTGATCGGTGATTTTGTCGTATTGCGATAGTTCTTCGGTGGAATGTGTGATTGTGCGCACAAATACCGGGTTCGCACCGCTGAAAACGGCAATCTTGGTAGATGTTGAACCCGGGTTAATGGCCAGTATGCGTAGTTCTTCCATTCTTATGTTTTTAAACGGTGGATTACTTCGCAATCATTGCAGCCAGTGCTATGCTGTAAAGCTTGGTCTGGGCACTGTCGCCGCGCGATGAGAGCACACATGGTACACGGGCTCCGGCAACAAAGGCGCCCAATTCGGCTCCGGCAAGTTTGGTGTTGGTTTTGTAAAATACGTTTCCTGCTTCGATATTGGGGAAAAGCAAACAGTCGGCATCGCCGGCAACCGGGCCGGTGAGTTTTTTAATTTCGGCTGATTCCTTGTCAATGGCGGCATCCAATGCCAGAGGGCCATCAACATATGCTCCTGAAATCTGACCGCGATCGGCCATTTTTGAAAGCATGGCAGCGTCAACACACGAAGGCATGCCGGCCAGCACCTGCTCCGAAGCTGAGATAACAGCAACTTTGGGCTTTTCAATTCCCAATGCTTTGGCGGTGGTAACAAGGTAATTCAATATTGAAATCTTCTGCTTGAACTCGGGCAGGGGAATAATGGCTACATCGCCCACCACAAGCAGTTTATGATAATTGGGGTTTTCCATAACCGTAACATGGCTGAGCACTGCTCCCGGGTCCATAAGGCCTGTTTCCTTGTTCAGTATGGCTTTCATGTATTTATCGGTGCTCACCAGGCCTTTCATCAGCAGCTCGCCTTCTCCTTTATTGATAAGGTTAACAGCTACCACAGCAGCCTTGCTCTCGTTGGGTTCGTGCACTAATGTGAATTTGCCTGAATCAATGCCTAACTGAGCACACACTTTGCGCATGGTTTCTTCGTCGCCGACAAGTGTGCCTTCTACAATGCCCTTGTCAACTGCTTCGCTCACTGCCTCAATGGTATGCGAATCGTTGGCATATGCTGCAACCAGTCTTTTCTTCGACTTCGATTTCAGCACTTCAAACATCTGATCCAATTTGGTAATTGCCATTTTTCCTCCGTAATCTTTTGGTTGGTTTTTAAATATATTGATAATGCGATACTTGCGGTGAAATTTGTTGCAAAAATATCAATTCTCTGTTAATTTACTAACAATATTCGGACAAAGACCTGAAAAATCAGAAAAGGATTTCACGCAAGTTGTTTTTGCAATGCGTATACACGAAAACGGGATAAATAAATCCGTGATACTTTGCCAAATCCGGTGAAACAGCTTACAGAATCTGTGTGCCGTTTTTTGGCTAAAATAAATTCCTGCGGCTTTTAGATAGCACACATATTTCGATTATAGACGAAACACAGTATCACGCAATTTATGGATCAAATCCTTGAAGAGCTTTCACATCCGCATCAATTTGTCTCAGCGCACCTTCCTGTTTTGTTATCTGAGGAATACCTTGGTAGTGTAAATTCCGGCTGCCGATTGCAGCTTTACAATGTACATTCCGGTATTACAGGAGGTTTTTACTGTGTGCGCCTTATTACCCTGAAGCTGCATTTCCATGATGAGTCTGCCATTCAGATCATACAGGCTGAAGTCGACTCTCTCTTTTGAATTTTGCTGAATATGAATGGTTTTCGCTTCAGAAAAAACAGAAAAATCAGCAGTTTCGGCATCTCCGGCCGATAGTGTTCCAAATGCTATGGCAAAGCGGTTTTCGTCATCTCCTTCTCCGGCACTGAATACGTATTTGTTGTTTTGCCGCAAATCCTGTCTGTAATTCATTTTGAGATCCAGGAGCACTATTGGGAGTGAGGCCGGAAAAGTTTCTGTTCCCTCAGCTTTCATTTCGAACACACCGGCATCTGATACCCTGTAATTTACAGGAACTACAGGCATCTGCTGCTCACCCGCAAAACTGTTCAGGGCCAGCTGTATGTCATTTTCTCCCCTGGTATACAGTTGATTGACTTCATAATTCTGCAGTTTCCAGGCATCGTACTGTCCGTCGAAGGCAGGGGTGGTTTCCGGAACAAAGCGAATAAGGGTTTCATCAGAAAAAACATCTCCGCTCACGGTTATTCTCAGCATTTCAGCAGAAAGTGACTTATAAAACGGGCGGCTCTCGTGGGTGCGGGCATCGTTATTTAAAGTAAGCGAACCCAGTGTCTGTGCTTCGGAAACTTTTACAAAGAACCCCTGTGCAACAGGCACATACCGGCTGCCTCCGTTGGTTCCCCCTGCCCCGATGGTATATGTGGCATATGCTCCTGCTCCGCCATTGAGTGCCGGATCCCAGAAATAGGCGGTGGCATCCAGATGTGTTCTTACAACCCCGCTGCTTTCCAGATCAATGGGTGAGGGATAAGGATTGCCCGCCAGGTTGTATCCGTCATACGCTGGCACACTGTTGGCAGTATAGGTGAGGTTGTTCTGTGTGAACGGACCATTGTTGAGAACTCCGGTAAAGGTGGCTGTTGTTGAAACTCCGGCATCGGGAATCTGCAAGGCATATCCCCGGCCAGGCTGCATAATGTTATTCTGATAGATGTTGATCCACTGGGTTTCGGGCTGGGTTTCGTCATAATACCGCAAATACGCTGAAAGCGGGAACACACTTCCGGCTGCAGCTGACTGCACCGGCGACGAAACATAATGGTAGCTGTTGTTGGTGATTTCGCGCTCAACGGTTGCCTGTCCCGAAATGCTGAGCAAATGGTTTCCCAGAATAGAGGCTCCGTCGTTCAGGGTAAGATTTCCGGCGAAAGCGGCAGAACCAATCACAGGCATATGGGTTGCATTTCCGGGAATGGTTACTGATGTATTTACCGAAGGAACACCGGAATCCCAGTTCAGTGGATTATTCCAGTCGCTGTCTTCCGCTCCTGTCCAGGTAGCCAGCTGCGGAGCTGTTTCAATACCGCTGATCACCAAAGTAAAGTGCTGAGGCCCGTAGCTGATGGTTCCTTTGTGAGATATCTGCACATACCATGTTTCCTGAGGTTGCGGAGTGCCGGCTTCAGCTTTTTCAACATTGTCAACCACATTGTCGGCTTGCACGGCAGCACTTGCCGGCTGATCAGGATTCAGTTTCCAGGGTAAATATTCTGTTCCCTGACTGTTGATCAATCGCAGATCAAGGTCATTGATCAACATGGGGGTGCGGTCGTTGACCACTTGCCCATAGACGTAGGACGGAAAGTCTGTCCAGCAGATGGTGGCCAGCAATGGCTCGGTGCCTTTTGTGTAAACAGGAATGGTAATTACTTCATCCTGAGCAAGTGTAAGTTGCCGGATGTTAAAATTTAAGCCATTGGTTGCATCTTCGCTCATGAGTAGCGCTGCTTTTGAAGTATTGAGTAATCCCCATCCGAAGCGGTAATCGGGGCCGGGATTGGGTCCGGCTTCGCTGGCAGTGTGAATCATTAGCCCTTTGAGTGTGGCAGAACGGGCATTGTCTCCTGAATGCAGATTGCGCCAGTGTTCGGCAAGCAAACCAGCAGAGCCTGCAACATTGGGAGATGACATTGAAGTACCGGTAAGTGAGGCATAGTCGGTGTCGGATCCTGAGTAGGTTGAATATAATCCTGAGCCATTGCCCACCAAATCGGGTTTTATGCGGCCATCGTCAGCCGGGCCGGTGCTGCTGCTGCTGAGTAAAACTACATCCGCCGGCGACTGATATCCACCCGGGATATCGGCAACATTGCCAATGGTAAGTATATTTTTGGCGACTCCCTGCCATGGAATACAGTCGTAACCATCGTAACCGCCGTCAATTTGCCTCACAGTGCTGGAAAGCACCTGAGTGCCGCCATTCCATAAATAATGCAGTACAGGCTGAACTGTCGGGCCGGTTCCTCTGTCGTTGCTTGATGATTTTACAATCAGGTATTCGGGTGCCATATATGCTGTATAGTCCCACCAGGCAGAGGTTTCGTCGTAAGCACCAAACCCGAAGTCAATTTCACGGCTCAGGGTGGTATCTCCAAACCAAACCCATAAATTTCCGCCAAAATAGTTGTAATGCCAGCCTGTGAGGTAGCTGTAGGAGTGGTTGGAAATTACAACCCCGTCAGCTGCCTGATCGGCCATTTCAGCAATATCATTGTTCCAGTCGTTCGACCACAAAGTTGCTGCCGGCGACATCCCTTTGGCATTGGCCACCACCCCTGAAGCCACCAGAGTTCCGGCAACATGGGTGGCATGGCTGCTGGTGGAAGAGCTACCATCAGCAACAGTAACCCTGCCTCCAAACTCCTGATGTGTGGTTCTTACACGTCCACCATCCCAGATGCCCATAAGTACGCCATTTCCGCTCAGGTTGAGCCCGGTGCTCCCGCCCTGCCACAAGGGAGAGGTGGATACAGATGCGGCTGCAACAATGTTATCGGTAATGCGGTAGCGGGGTATTCCGTTTACAAACCTCTCCAATTCCATAAAACGACCTTCGGATTCCAGTTTCAGCGGCACACCCAGTGAATCGGCAATCCTGCGGGTTTCAGCACTTATGGCTTCCTGCTGAATTCTGAGCCGGGCAGAAAATGATTTCAGCGCTTCGGTTTGTATCTGGGAAATACCAGGTATTTGTAAAAAAATTATGGCAAGCAGGGTGTATAATTGTCTCATAACCGACTGATTTTTTACAAAGATAGCGATTCACTGACCTCTTATCAATAATCAATGTAAAATTTTTACATAGATTTAACTAACAGTGCTGCGCCCCACTGCATACTGCGGGGCACGCGCCTCCGGGGCCATCAACGCTGCGTTAAATTTTCATTAAGATTCCGTATTTCCTGTGTTCTGTCAATTGTTCTTAATCTATTATTTTACAGGGCATTATGATCATGAAAATTGGTTTGTAAAATATGGTTACCGGGAAATTTTTGCCTCTGATTGTTCTTAAAATCAACAGACTAAAGGAATACATTTCAAAAATGCCGGCCATAATTATACCTTTGCAGTGAAGAACCTGACTTATGAACAAGAAACTTCTATTTTCTCTCCCGTTTATTTCTGCAGTACTTTTGTCGCTGGCATGGCCCGAAAGAGGTTTCCCTGTGCTGCTTTTCATCAGCTTTGTGCCCCTGCTGCTGCTGGAACATCAGTTTCTTGCCAACCGCAACAATAACCATTCCTTCGGGATGTTTTTCAGGGTATTTCCTGCTTTTTTCTTTTGGAACCTGCTCACCACCTGGTGGATATACAACTCCACCTTCTTCGGGGTAACCATGGCTGTACTGCTCAATTCGGTGTTCATGTCGCTTACCTTCTGGCTGTTCCATTTCATGCGCCGGCGGCTTAAAAATCCTTCGCAGGGATATCTGGGACTGATTTTTGCCTGGATATCGTTTGAATTCCTTCACCACCACTGGGATTTAAACTGGCCGTGGCTGAGCCTTGGAAACGGTTTTTCGGCCTGGCCTTCGTGGATACAATGGTACGAGTTCACCGGCATGTTCGGCGGAAGCCTCTGGATTCTTATTGTCAATATTCTGATATTTAAACTTATACAGCCCGCGCTTAATGTCAATTCAGCAAAAACCGGCATCCGCAATTGGTGGCTGCCTCTTGCTGTTGCAGCACTGCCGGTGGCGGTTTCGCTGCTGATGTATTACACTTACCGCGAAAAAACATCTCCCGTTGATGTGGTGGTGGTACAGCCCAATATTGACCCGTATGAGGAGCAGTACGAACTACCGGCCGATTTAGTAATTGAACATGCCACCAAACTGGCACTCACCAAAGCCGACAGCCTCACCGATTTTGTAGTTTTTCCCGAATCCATGGTTCAGCCCAACTGGTCGTCGGGTTTAATGATCTGGGAAAACAACCTCGAAGACCATCCTACCATCAATATGTTCAGAAATGGCTTGCTGCGTGCGTTGCCACAGGCAGGGATTGTGGTGGGTTATTCCACCTACCGCTCCTATGAGCCCGGAGAGGAGATTCCCCCCACTGCCAGAAAATTTAAAAACAGGGAAGGTCATTACGATGCATTTAATACTGCCTTTCTTTTCAGAAATTATCCCGATTTGCAGCGCACCCACAAATCGAAACTTACCCCCGGGGTTGAACTGATGCCTTTCCCCTGGCTGCTGAAGCCGCTGGGCGATGTTGCCATTGATTTGGGCGGAACGGTAGGCCAACTCGGAACCGACCCCGAAAGAATTCCCTATACCATAAACGATACCCTTAAAATTGCTCCGGTCATTTGTTACGAGTCTGTTTACGGGGAGTTTGTTGCCGGTTTTGTGCGCAACGGCGCCAACATGATATTTGTTATTACCAACGATGGCTGGTGGGGAAATACCGCCGGACACCGTCAACATGCACTTTTCTCATCGGTAAGGGCCATTGAAACCCGGCGCAGCATAGCCCGTTCGGCCAACACTGGCATTTCATGCTTTGTAAACCAGCGCGGCGATATACTGCAACCCACCCCCTATTGGAAAACAGCAGTGATCAGGCAGGAAATAAATGCCAATGATAAAATTACCTTCTATGTGCGCTATGGCGATTATATAGCCAGAGGATCAGTGCTGGGATTGGTGTTGCTGTTGCTGGTGGCTTTGACGCAGAGGAAAAGTCAGGGATACAATTAAAAGAAGACCTGACAAGTTGCAAAGAAAACTTGTTAGGTCATTCAGGTATCATTCACAATTCATATCGGTTTATTGTTTCACCCATTTGCGGGTAAGCTTTTCGCCATTATCAGCTGTAAGGGTGATAAAATAAACACCTGCCGGCAAATTTTGAGTATTTATCGGCATTTCTCCAACCTCAGCCTGAAGATTTATAATCACCTTGCCAGATAGATCTGCAAATTGCAGTTGAGCTTTTGCAAATGGGTTGAAAACGGAAACTCTTTGGGTTCCGGGATTAGGGAAAACCTGTAATTCAGAAGTTTCAGGGTAAAGAGTCGTTGAGGTTGTTAAGTTATCGCAATCGGGCAATAACACAAAATTTAATTGACCCGAATTGGTGATGGTTCCCCTCCAGCAATTTCCATCAGGTGATTTCATAATGATGCCATGATTGATATCCTGAATAAAAATGTCTCCATCCGCAATCTGCAGGCGGGCGACCGGGTTTGTGGTGCCGATTCCTACTTTGCCAGTGCCGGTAAATGATTCCGAAGGACCAACAAAGACGGTAGGAATCGTGCTGTTGAATCCTATCATCAGTGAGCCGGGTATATTGTTAATCATTTCTTTAGTCGAAAAAGAAGACCCAATTATTATAGAATTTAACCCTGTAACGGATGTTTCAACAAATCTGCCTATAGCGATGGATTGCTCACCATATGCTTTTGCTGACTGACCAATCGCGTAAGATTGATGCGCTGCGTGATTAGACTGTCCAAGTGAAAGAGAATAATGTCCTTCGGCTATTGAGTTATAACCAAGTGAAACGGAAGAATTTCCATGGGCCTTCGAAAGCCAGCCTGCTGAAAAACTATAATTACCAGTTGATTCAGTGAGGTAACCTAGCGCACTTGAAGAAGTGCCGGTATTGACAGTACTGTCCCATTGAACCTGAGAATACAGTCCACCATTGAGGTTAAGCAAAATAAATGTGACCAAAGCTAATGAAAGTAATGTCCATTTGTCTTGTCTGTCAGTGATTTTAGTTGATTTTGTTTTCATCTTTTTATCCTTTTATATTGTTGATGGTTAAATATTCAAAGATTGCAAAACAGGCATGTTACAGAAAAAGTACAGCACAAATGTAACCCATTATTTTAAGTACAATTATGAAATCTTTAAATAACTTATTACCGATTGCAGGAAATTTTTTATGGTTATTATTTCGTCCCCTTGTCCCCCATTCTCCTTGTCCCCTTGTCCCCTTGTCCCCTAGCTCCCCTTTCCGCAATCGTTTGCAAAAAATTCTTAATGGAATACATTTATATTTGTAAATATGTTTACCTTAGCGGCTGTAAGCTTCGGGCTTCGCCTGATAAAAAAATGATGAATCCTGATCAAATTATATCCAATGTGCTGT
>JANJXJ010000163.1 GCA_024709105.1 Lentimicrobium sp.
GGGTTGTGGGCGAAGAGGTATTGTGATGTTTCGCGCAAATTCACCCATTGTCCGGTAAGTTTGTCTTCGAGCCTGATTTTCAAATCAGCCGGGAAGCTCTCCAACTGACTGAATTTAAAATTAACTTCGCCGTTGAACTCTGTTTCAAAATACATTGGACCTGCAGCACTGCCAATCAGCTCAGCCAACTGGTTGATGCTCACTTTGCTGTCGCCGGCCAATGTATAAAGTTGCGGGGCATCTTCTGCACCGAAAAGCTTCAGCGCATCTTCCATAGGATCATAATTAGTACTCATGCCTTCGGCAAAACCGGCAACGATTTCGTCTTGCATGTTGTTGGCCAGAGCTTTTACCCTGAGTTGGCTAGCAGATACCTCATTGTTCTTAAAGAAAGTAGATGAGGTATGGGTTCTGACATCATTATCCATAACCAGTTCCGGGGTGGCGGCAGTAGTTTGCACAAAGAATGCCTGGCCCACAGCGATGAAGCGCGACCCGTCATTGGTTGAATTGCTGCCATCCCAAATGGCATAGTTGCCATTGTTGTAAACCCATATGCTGTTACCTATATTGGTTTTTGTCCAGCCTGTGGCTGCATTCCAGTCAATATTGCTGGGGTAAGGGTTGGGCACCAGAGCAAAATTGTTGTCATCGGGGTTGCCGGCATAAGTAACAGTTGGGGTAAAAGTGCCGGTGTTGGGCTGCCCTGTGAAAGAATAGGTAGTGTACGCTTCAGGGTAAAAGATCATGTAACCGAGGGTTTCATCCAGTTCAACACTGGTGGAGGTACCCAGGGGACTCCATTCATTTTCATCCGGATCGTAGCCATAGAGATAGGATCCAAGAAAGAGTTCAGACAGGGAATTGTTGTCGGGACGAAGCGGAACCGAAACCAGGTGATAGGCATCGGCAGTTAGGTCGGTGCTGCCTGTAACGGTTCGCTGAATGGTAATATTACCCGTAACGGTTCCATTGGTATTGAGCGTGCCACCGGAGGCAACAGTAAGTGAGGCACCTGAGTTGATGGTGAGGTTGCTGCAGGATGCGCCTGCATCCTCAGGTATAGTGACTGATGAACCTTCGGGAATGGAAACGCTGGTTTCCGCTGAAGGGATGCCACCACACCAGTTTTCTGCTATGTTCCAAAATCCCGATACTCCGCCGATCCATGAGTTTGCTACAGAAATCTGCTCAACATCGCTGTAGGTGTCTTCACACACGCCACTGCTCAGCCTGGCTCTGTAATAAGTTGTTTCATTGAGTAATGCTGTGGTATAATTGTCGGAATTTGCACCGCTGCCGCCACTTACACTAGCCCATCCGGTATTTCCATTGGCCGATTGTTCCCATTGGATTGTTCCGGAGTAACCTGATAAAGAAATGGAAGTTGAGGTTCCCGAGCAGATGGAATTAGCAGTTGCAGATGCAGTACCGCCGCTGCTTGCTGTTGATGTGGTTCCGCTGACTGCCAGATATTGTGTGGCTGCCCCCGATGATGAAAAGCTGATATTTCCGGAAGGATTGCCTGTGGCAGAAGCTGTTATTCGAACATAAACCGTAGTATTTGGAACTGTTCCACCAGATTGGATCAGGGTCAGGATATCTGAGTATCCTTCATTCTCGCTCAACGATATTTCGAATCCGGAGGGCGCATTGATGCTGATATTGTTGGTTAGCCCGGCTCCTGACGCAGAAAAATTCTGAGATGCTGAAGCAGCACCCTGACAAGCGCTGAATGATGAAAGATTTCCGGTTAATTGAATTGCACTAACCATGGGATCGTATGAAATAGTAACATACCCCAGCCCGGAATTATTACCAGCTGTGTTACTTTGATTCGTTCCTCCATTATATGAACCACCGCCACCACCACCGTAGGTGCTGTTGTAAGCTCCGCCGCCGCCGGAATAGCCGCCGCCGCCACCTCCACCGTGTGTAGATCCGCCGCCACCTCCAAAACCGCCATTATATCCATAACCAGTATGGCCACTGCCACCAGCAAAACCGCTGGCCCTTGATTTTCCTCCATCGTTGCCAGGCGCATTAATATTGGAGCCTCCGTCAGATTTCCATCCGGCACCTCCGCCACCGCCATAGGAACTAACGGCTGCACCTCCATTGCCATTGATACCGCCAGCACCACCAGAAGTAGCAGCAGCACCGTTTGTTGTTATTGTGGCTGCTACACCATAATAGCCACTAGAACCATTGGCCAATCCACCACCGCCACCACCGGCAGCAAGCAAGGGTTCCGTGGTGCTGTTCTCGCGCCATACGAAACTTCCACCGCCTCCTCCGGCGCCTAAAGTTGACGTAGTACCAGTCTGAGCGCCTTGTCCTCCAGCAACAATTTTAATATTTTCACCGGGCGTTAAACTAAAGGTACCCTGAAGCGTGGAGCCATAACCGCCATAACCATAAGCAGTTCCATTATAGGAAGTTCCACCGCGCGAGCCGGCTGCAGTTGCAATGCATGATGTTACACCTTCAGGAACCGTCCAGGTTTGGATAGAACCAGAATAGTTGTATGTGAGCAGTTCTAATGTCTTGAAAAAAGCCGGGTTGGCCGTATTTGTGTTCAAATTATATTCTTCGCTGCCGTTGGGGTTCAGGTATTCCAATACCATAACTCCATAGCTGGTATTTTTGGTAAGTCCGGATACTGACACACTATTTCCTGTTCCGTTATAAACACAAAACCAATCAGTTGAACCAATTTGAGATCCAGTCCCAAAAGTTGTACTGGCGGTATATGTATTCAAATTTACAGGAGAAGGATTCCCACTTGAAGTTGCTTTCATAAATACAACTCTTCTGCTTCCATTACCATTGGTCCAGCTAATATCAGCAGTGGTTTGTGTTCTGTTCGCAATATTTACCAGAGAAGCCTGAGAGGCATTATAGGCAAATTTTGTTCCGTTTAAAGAAAGCTGACGGGTAGTAGCCCCTGCAGAAGCAAAAGAAATAATTCCTGAAGGCGTGCCGGTTGCTGATGCTTTCATGCGTATGTAAACCGAGGTAACGTTTACAGTATTGGAAACCGGAGAAAGGGATAATGAATTTGTATAATTACTCCCGCGGGTCAGAGAAATTTCGAAATCTTCAGGGGCTTCAATTATAATGTCTGCACTCAGAACACAACCCGATACGCTTATAACCTGATCGGTTGATGCATTTCCCTGAAAAGCTTCGAAGGTTCCCAACGTCCCTGTAGCTGCTATCGAAGTAACCAGTTGATAGGAGATTATAACATACCCCAGCCCCGAATTATTACCAGCTGTGTTGCTTTGATTCGTTCCTTCATTATATGAACCACCACCTCCACCACCATAGGTACTGTTGTAAGCTCCGCCGCCACCGGAATAGCCGCCGCCGCCACCTCCTCCGTGTGTAGATCCGCCGCCACCTCCAAAACCGCCATTATAACCATAGGCATGATAGCCGCTGCCACCGGCAAAACCGCTGGCCCTTGATTTTCCTCCATCGTTGCCAGGCGCATTAATATTGGAGCCTCCGTCAGATTTCCATCCGGCACCTCCGCCACCGCCATAG
>JANJXJ010000178.1 GCA_024709105.1 Lentimicrobium sp.
AGCTCCTCCAGCTTCATTGCTTTATCCACCTTTATCCCCTTCTCTGTCCGCACTAATGTGCAGCATTCGGTGTAGTGATCGTGTTCGAAGAACAGTACATAACCTTTGTCCACCGCTTCGTCAAGAAACAGCTCTTTTTCATCCAATGTAATGAGCGGGCGGGTGTCGTAACTCATAACCCAGGGCAAAGGGAGATGGGCTGCAGTAGGCAGCAGATCGCTGGTAAAAACCAGTGTTTTGCCTTTGTAACTGATAAAAGGAATGGCCTGCCCGTCGGTATGGCCATTGAAAAAGCGAACCTCTATACCCGGGAAAAGTTCGCCGGGGTAATCAAAAAGTTTTAAGCGGCCACTTTCTTCAATGGGTTTAATGTTCTCAATCAAAAATGAAGCACTTTCGCGGCGGTTGGCATGCATGGCCCATTCCCACTGAGCTGCACTTATCCAGTAAGTGGCATTCGGAAAAACGGTTTCAAATCCGCTGCGGTCGGCTTTGTATTTTACACTACCCCCGGCATGGTCGAAGTGCAGATGGGTGAGAAACATATCTGTGATGTCGTTGGGTGTATAACCAGCCGCCGCCAGTGATTTTATAAGTGTATCATCACCATTGAGATGATAATGGCTGAAAAACTTTTCGCTTTGTTTATCACCTATGCCGTTGTTTATCAATATTCTGCGATCTCCATCCACAACCAGCAGACAACGCATGGAGAGGTTAATCATATTGTTTTCGTCCGAAGGATAATGTTTGCTCCAAAGCGATTTGGGTACAACCCCGAACATAGCTCCTCCGTCGAGCTTAAAATTTCCGGTCGGAATGGCAAAAAGTTGCATAAAATGAATAATTTAGCTGTTTAACAATGGCAAAGGCATTTTGTTGAAGTGTTGGTATAGTTTAATACCAGATGTGGTAATGCCATCCGAATCCCGGGGGAGCCAGAACTATATTTTATACTTTAAAACTTAGCTCAAGGTTTTTTGGGTGTTCATTATTGTGGTAGTCCTTAATATTCAAGCCAAATGAAAAGATTAATTTCGGTTGCCCTTTTTTTATTTTTCAGCATTTCCGGTCCGGCTCAGCAGTACTTTAACACCCCTGCAGATGACGAAAATCAGGTGTTGTTGCTTATGAACCCGACAGTAAATAACCTTAAAACGGTATTTTACCTTATCGACAATCAGATTTTTCCTGTGCCCGATCAGCTCCGCTTTGTCGGGTTTTATCATGCTTCTCAAACCTATGATTTCAGCAAATCGGCTGACTTTATCAGAGAATCGGGGCGTAAGAATTTTTTTCTTCAGGTATGTAATGACCTGCCCGGACAGTTGCTTTACGGAGAAAATCCATGCAGCGATGATTTCAGAAAAGCGTTTGCAGGTTCCCGGGGTGTGATTTTTTTCGGAGGGCCAGATATTCCGCCGGCAATTTATGGCGAGGAGACCAACCTGCTTACCCAAATAACAGATTATCATCGCCATACATTTGAAGCATCGTTTCTGTTTCATTTGCTGGGTGGTTTTCAGAACGAGGAGTTTATTCCCATGCTGGAGCAAAAACCCGGTTATTTGGTAATGGGCATTTGCCTGGGTATGCAAACCATGAATGTTGCCACTGGCGGAAGCATGATACAGGACATACCCACAGAAATTTACCACTTAACCACAGCCGAGCAGGTATTGGCTATGGAGCAGGATAATCAGCACCGCAACTACCATACCCAGTTTGGAATTGACGATGATGTGATGTGGGGAAGTTTCCACCGGATAAAAATAAGTATGCCTGATCGTTTGCAGGTTTTTCTGACTGGTTCCGGGGCGCAGCCTGCAGTGCTGAGCAGTCACCATCAGGCTGCTGAAAAAATTGGAAAAGGGTTTGAAGTGGCAGCAACTTCTTCTGATGGGAAAATACCTGAAATTCTGTTGCATAAGCGGTATAAAAACGTGATTGGTTTTCAGTTTCATCCCGAACCGTCGTTTCTTTATAAACCTGACGAAAAATTAAGATCCGATCCATCAAAACCAGCCGAAAACTCATTCATTGATCTTTTCCCTGCTGATCAGGGTGAAACATTTAACCGCAACATCTGGAAATGGGCGGCAGGGGTTCTGCAATAGAAAACTGAGCCAAATAAAAACCCCCTGTGCCGGATGACACAGGGGGACAGGTTCACTCACTAAATCACTAAATTATTGTATTTCAATTTGTTTTGCGGGTTTTACCTTGGCTTCCTCCCTTTTGGGAATGGTTATGGTAAGAACACCGTTGCTGTGTGCAGCCGAAATTTTGTCGCCTTCAACAGTCTGAGGAAGACTAAACGAACGGTGGAAAGAAGTATAGCTGAATTCGCGGCGCATGTAGCGCTCTTCTTTTTCCTCCCTGTTGTCTTGTTTTTCTGACGAAATGGTCAGTACATTGTTGTCGAGATTGATTTTAAAATCACCTTTTTCGAGTCCGGGAGCTGCCACTTCGATTCTGAAATCTTCTTTGCCTTCAATTATGTTTACAGAAGGCATGTTTATACCCGTCTGAAACTCGAACAGGTTGGGAAGAAAATCTCTTCCGAAAAACTCATCCACAATGCTTGGGAAGAATGTTCTGTCTTTCTTTAAGATCGGTAACATGGTTTTACCCTCCATATTTTAGTTAAACAATTGGTTTATCCAATTATTTTCAAATTCTGTGCCGGAGGGGTATATTGTTAGTTTAAAGTCAAAAAAAGCGACAATATGGCGCATTGTCAATTTTTTACAGACCAATAATATGACAATATGACATTAAAAAGAATTTTTTTATCCTTTCAGGTTTAATTTTATACGAGAAGTAAGAATATCAATCCCCACGTGATTGGCGCCTCCCTGGGGTATGATAATGTCAGCATACCGTTTGGTAGGTTCGATAAACTGCAGATGCATAGGTTTAACGTATTTTTCATAATGTTCGAGAACCTGAGAAAAAGAGCGGCCTCTTTCTTCGATATCGCGGCGGATTATTCGCATCAAGCGGTCATCAGCATCAGCATCAACAAATACTTTGATATCCATTCTATCGCGCAGGCGGGGGTTCGACATTATGAGAATGCCTTCCACAATAACCACTTCGCGGGGCTGCACAGGAATGGTTTCCTTGGCTCTGGCACAGGTAAGATAGCTGTATATGGGCATACCGATGGTTTGCCCTTCTTTGAGCATATCCACATGTTTGATCAGCAGATTGAATTCGATGGAAGAGGGGTGGTCGAAATTAATTTTTGCCCTTTCTTCAGGATTGAGATGGCCGTTGTCTTTGTAATACGAATCCTGAGGAAGTATGGAAACGGAATCCTTGGGAAGTTTTTTGATAATTTGTTTTACCACGGTAGATTTACCGCAACCGGAACCTCCGGCAATACCGATGATGAGCATGGGCTGATGAGCAAAGAGATTTGAAAAGGCAGAGACTGTTTCAAAGATTAAACAGTTTATGCCGTAAAAAAAGAAACCGGAAAATGGCAGTTTTCCGGTTTCAAAAGTATTAAAACTTTGGCATTAAGCCAAAAAGCCAAGCAAAATACCTGCGGCAACAGCACTTCCGATCACCCCGGCAACATTGGGTCCCATGGCGTGCATAAGCAAGTGGTTGGTTTTGTCATATTCAAGACCAATAACCTGCGAAACGCGGGCACTGTCAGGAACAGCTGAAACACCTGAGTTACCAATCAGCGGGTTGATTTTGTTACCCTCTTTAAGGAACAGGTTAATGAACTTAACAAATAAAACACCTGCAGTGGTAGCAATAACAAATGATGCAGCACCGAGAGCAAAAATACCTACCGATTTGGCAGTAAGGAAGGTAGTAGCCTGAGTTGAAGCGCCAACGGTTAACCCAATCAGGATGGTAACTATATCAATCAGAGGGCCTTTGGCTGTATCTGCCAGTCGTTTGGTTACCCCACTTTCCTTAAGCAGATTGCCGAAGAAGAGCATTCCAAGCAAAGGAAGTCCTGAAGGAACGATAAAGGTTGTAAGCAGCATTCCGATGATGGGGAATAATACCTTTTCGGTTTTTGAAACACTACGGGGAGGTTTCATCCTGATGAGGCGCTCTCTCTTATTGGTAAGCAGTCGCATAATGGGGGGCTGAATAACCGGAACCAGTGCCATATAAGAATAAGCAGATATGGCAATAGCACCCATAAGATCGGGAGCAAGTTTGGAAGAGAGGAAGATAGCCGTAGGGCCGTCGGCACCACCAATGATTGCTATGGCACCAGCTTCTGAAGGAGAGAAACCGAGTAACAGGGCAATGGCATAAGCACCAAAAATACCAAACTGAGCAGCAGCTCCGATCAGCATAAGTTTTGGATTTGAGATAAGTGCCGAAAAGTCTGTCATTGCTCCAATGCCGAGAAAAATCAAAGGTGGATAAACACCCTGGAGTACTCCGAAATAGAGATAATTCAGGACACTTCCCGTTTCATAGATACCTATCTTCAAACCGGGAGTAAAGGCAATATTTCCAACCAAAATCCCAAAACCAATAGGAATAAGCAACAAAGGCTCATATTCCTTGGTAATGGCCAGATAAATGAATAGCAGCCCTACACAAATCATAATTACATGACCGGCAGTAAGGTTGGCAAAAGCTGTGTAGGTGAAAAACTCATTGAGGTGGTCAACCACAAAACTAAAAAAACTACCTGAATGTTCCATGCGCTATTCTCCGATTACAATGAGTACATCGCCTTCCATCACAGCATCGCCTCTGTGAACCTTAAGTGATAAAATTTTGCCTTCTTTATCAGCATTGATGTTGTTTTCCATTTTCATGGCTTCCAGAGTAATGAGTTTCTGTCCTAGTTTCACAGAATCACCTTCACGAACATGAATATCGAGAATAACACCAGGTAACGGAGACTTGATACTTCCGGTT
>JANJXJ010000179.1 GCA_024709105.1 Lentimicrobium sp.
AAGGCCTCCGTAGTGGTTGTACAACTTCTGTTCACCTTTTTTCCTGCCATTTTCATAAGAAACTGTTGATGACAAAGAACCATCCTCGTTGTACCAGGTCCAGTCGCCGTGACGTTTATTGTAACGCATCCGGCCTTCGGCTGCAAGTTCTCCCGATTCGTAATACGACTTTGCAAAACCATGTTCCTTGCCTTTGTCATATTCTAATTCTGCCATGATTTTACCTGATTGAAAATGATATTGTTTCCATACCCCCTGCCTTAGTCCGTTGACAATTGCACCTGCTTCAGCAAGCACAGGCACTATGGAATCGGTGTTGTAATAATATAAATTACCGTTACCATCGGTTACCGTTTGGCTGCCATCAGGATCCCAGGCGTTTAAAATCTTAAAGATGTTCTTCTCAAAAACTCCTTCTTCTTTTACCTTGCCATTTTGATAAAGTAACTGAGCTCTTCCGGTGCGGATTCCGTTTTCAATAGTAATCTTCATACTTAAAGAACCATCAGGATAATAGACATACTGTGTGCCAAACCCTTTTTTAACAGTTTCATTACCATGTATGTCGGTTGAGAAAATGACTGAAGTTGTGGAATCGGCGCGGTAAATTATTTCTTCGCGCAAAACTCCGTTTTCGTTGTAATACTTCCATTTTCCGGTTTCGAGATCATTCCTGTATTGCCCCTGAGTGGTTACATTTCCGCTGTATGAGAATACATGCCAGCTGCCATGTTTGCGGTTATTGTCGAAATTTATGTTTAAGAAAGGCAATCCGTTATCGTAAAAGTAGTTCCAGTTGCCATGTACACGGCCGTAATTATACATTCCGCTGTCAGCAAGCTTACCGTTGAGATGATATGATTTCCATAATCCGTGTTCCAGTCCGCTTACAAAAGCACCTTCCTTCAGGAGCGTTCCGTCTTCGGAATAGTATCTGAAAAAACCATTCTCCACACCATTGTCGTACTCCTGTTCTGTGGAGATCTTTCCGTTTTCATAGTAGGTTGTCCAAAGGCCATCAATAAATCCGTTTTTTTGCTGTCCTTTCGACATTACACTGCCCGAATCAAAATAATTTACTACCTCGCCATTGGCACCTCTGGTTGAAAAAAATCCGAGAGCTACAATAATGATGATTCCGGCAGCCACAAGTGGTATCCTGAACTTTTCAAATTGTGGTGTACCATCGTAGGTTCCGTTGTGCAAACCGCTGATCTGTGAGGCAGTTACATTTCTGAAAGCATATCGGTAACCGGCAAATAAGGCAATGCCATAGAACAGCAAATCCATTGGACTGGCACTATCGAGTAGAATTGAAGGAATCAGACTGAGGCTGACAGAGCCCAGCACTTCCAGCACGTTCATAGAATTTTCCATCGCATAAAAACCCACTTGCGAGAGATAATTTCCGGCGAGGCAGCCCAGCATGGAGAGAACCGCACCCAGAATACCGAATTTTTTATCAATTCCTGAACCAAAGAACCGAACACCAAAACCCACCAGTAAACCCACGCCAATGGCCATATAACCAATCTGATACTTAGTTGCAACAGTAATTACAGCCCATAAAACGGCACCCAGCAGCGCGGTGAGTAATCCCCCTACGAGAGCGAAGTTAAAGTCCTGAAATAGCCTGAGTTTTTCAAGCTGCTCTTCGCCCAGCTCTGCTATAACTAACTGTTGTGGAAGAGGTTGCTCTTCGTCAATGTGAATTTCTTTTTCAGCAGTAACAGTGTTATCCTGTATAAAAAGATGACAGGCATCCGTAAATGCCGGTTTTTGGTTGGTAAGTCCGCATACAATTCCCTGCCCGGGATTAAATTGTCTGTTTACACATTTTCTGCAGAATTCAAGGCGTTCCTTAAGATCCATAAATGGTGATGATTTGAAGTAATAAATTAATAATCAAAAACTTAAAAACTATTTGGAGTTTCTTTAAACTTCAGTATTTTCCGGGCTAAATGTATTTTAAAGTTTTAGTTTTTGCAAGAAATAAACAAAATTTGTTTTAGCCTGAATGAGTTATTTTCAGCGTATAAAATGCGGTAACATCAATTGAAACGATAAGTATATAATCATCTGGCAATGAAGTAATAAAGTCATAATAAATGACGGAAAAACCATTATGAATATTTAAAACTCCGGAACTTTTTGGGTATTGCTGACAGTTTTGCCCATTTTCATAAAGTATTTTTCAAAGTAATTATAAATGAGATAACTGAATATCAAAGTAGCTGAAAGTGAGACAATAATCAATGAGATGTAATAAGAAAAGGCCTTATCCTTACCGGGAATAAAAAAGTACATTTCTGCGATTTTAAATACAATGGGATGAAGCAGATAAACTGAATAACTGGCTTCTCCCAGCAGCGAAAGGGGTGAATGTAAAAACCGCGGAAGAGTAAATGTGGATTTATAAAAAGCGATGCTTATCAAAAAGCAGGCTGCAGTAAATATTAAACGATTTGTACCGCTTACCAGTTGAACAGGATCTCCCGAAACCGGATAAAACACAAACAATCCCAACCCTGTGACTAATATTAATAAACTCAGATAATTGGATAGTTTAAGCTTCCCGAAAATCAGCCCGGTCAAAAATCCCCCCAGGAACAGAAACACCTGGTTGATGGGATGAACATAATAATACCATTGTTTCGATAATGTGGAATTTGCATCAATAATAAAGTAAGCGAAGTAAATGTATAAACCGGTGATAATGGCTATAAGCAGTACCATCAGGTATTTGCTTGACCTTGAGAAAAGTACAAAAAACGGAAAAAACACATAGAAAACCAGTTCGTTGCCTATTGACCAGATACCAGGCGAGAAATAGGTATCCCATTTTACAAACCCAAAAAGACCGGTGACATTCAGAAAAACATCAAACCAATCGGGAGACTTTTCAGAAATAAGGATGGCTGCAAAAGTCGCCAGCCATAACAGAGGAAAAATTCTGTAAAACCTTTTCCTGAAAAAGGAAATAACCTCAGGTTTTGAGGGTTTCATTTTGTTAAAATATACGTGGAAGAGGGTAAGTCCGCTTAAAACGTAGAAAAGTGAAACCCCGTAAATACCCAATCGCCCCAGAAAAGTATCGGATTTGAAATCACCGAATGTCCAGCTCAGGTAATGGTAAACCATTATGCCTGAGGCTGCCAGCCCCCTCAGATAGTCAAGATTGTACAGTCGGTTCATACACTGAAATGGAAGCCTTGAAGTTACGTTACAGGAAAAGCAGGTTTATTAAATGCGTGGCAAAAGTATCAATTAACCTGACAAGCAGATGATTTACAGCAAAATTATAGCCGAATAAGTGAGTTTGCAATGCAGAATAACAATTTAAGCACCGCTGCAAATCAGACGTCAAGACAGAAACCAGGTGTTTGCAATTAAGGCCGCCTTGGGCTCATTAAAAAAAAGAAAGCCGGAATTTCTCCCGGCTCACACACACAAATCAGGATTCACCATCCTATTTTAAAAAGTCATTAATTGCATTATTCACTTCTTCAGGTTTTTCGAACTGAACAAAATGCCCGGCTTGTTTAATCATCACCAGTTTGCTGTCTTTGATCAGCTTGTGTCCGTTTTCAGCGATCTTTGATGTCCGGCCCGGATTCAGAAAGCGGTTGGGGATCAGATTGTCGTTGGCGCCAAAAATAATGAGTGTGGGTTGCGAAATTTTATGAAGCATACCCAGTACCGGCTCATCCACCATGCCATTTACCGATTGCACCACCGCGTAGCAATAGTTTTCAAAATCGGCGGCATGTCTCATGTTCAGCCTGTCGGTGATCATAAATTCAGCATCGGCAGGCATATTGTAAAAGTTCACCGCAAGATTGGTTTGAATATCTTCAGCCGGTGTATTTTTAACACCATCCAGCGTCATTACATTCCTGAACCATTGTTTCTGTCCTTCGGTAAAACTTTCAAACCCGGCCGGAGCCACCAATACAATATTCTTAATAAGATTGGGATAATTGATGGCAGCCACCATCGAAATTTGTCCGCCCATGGAATGGCCAGCCAACGTAACCTTATTCAGCCCCAGCGTTTCAATAAATTCCTTTAAAACAGAGGCATAATAGGTCATTTTTCCGCTGTGCGGCGTTTTGGAAGATTTGCCGTAACCAGGCAGGTCAATGGCTATACACCTGTACTGGGTTTTGAGCGAGTCAATATTTTTTCTCCAGGCCGGCAGGTAACTACCCAGGCCATGAATAAAAATGATTACATCGCCCTCACCCTCATCAACATAGGCAATAGAAGGGCCCGATTCAAGCTGAGCATATTTCACCTCAAAGGGATATTCAAGGTCTTCCATCAGAACAAGGGGTTTCAGGTTATCATAAGGAGCAAGAAACATTTGGTTTTGCTGAGCTTGCGCCGGATGAATCATTGCCATTGCAATGAAAAACAAAAAAAGTGCGGAGTATATCTGAGATTTCATATTTGCAGGTTTTCAGGTTGAAAAAAGAGATGATACATCAGAACATAAGCCACTTAAATACCACAAAGGCTGTAAATGGGTTGTGGGGCCTGGTTCCTGATGCAAAACTGCCATTGATATCAGAGCCATAGGTATCCTCACTGCTTTCGTAGAATTTACCAAGCCACAGGTAAGCACCATGCAACTCAACACTCATATAGGTTCCGGCATTATAAATAAGGGCAGCATTGGCTTCGGTACCCACATGGTAACCACCCAGCAAAGGTTTCGCATTGCTGAAAGCCACTGCTGATCCGGCTTTTGCAATCAGCCGGTGAGGAATTAAACCTGTAGAAAGCACGAGGGTTCCGCCGGCAAGCCCGTAGCCCATATTCGAAATGTCGGCAATTGCCGGAGTGTAGCGGTTGACCACATTGGCATGGGGAAACAGAATGTATGCACCACTGTTCACAAAAATGGCACCGGGAGCACCCCAGCTGTTTCCGGTGATTACTCCTGAATATTTTAAGTCGGAAATGCCATTTTTATCACCAGTGGTGTAAAGCAAGTCCAGTTTTATCTGATCGTCAACAGTTTGACCATAACGGAAAGCCGTTTTCAGGTTGGCTCCGAAGCCGGATATCTGAGCTCCTTTTTCCCAGATTCCTTCTTTTTTTACATCGGCCCGGCCAAGGTTGTAATTTATGAAACCGGTCATGTGCAGGCGGTCCATCATATAATCCTGATTGCGGCTGAAGAATGCCCCTAACCAAAAAATATCTGCTTTATATGGATTGGAACCAAACCTGAACTGGTAGGTTCCGTTATATTGTGCCAAAAGGCTGTTTAATCCTTGTCCCAGTATTGAAACACCCCCTTTGCCTTCGCTTCTGTCGCGCACATAATTTACTGACAGCCCTCCTTTCCAGAGCATATCTACCTGCCGTTCGTACATGGCTTCAAACATGTTTACGTCGTCATCTTTCTGGATGTCGTTTTCGTAGAACTTGTAAAAGCCAGCTTTCCAGCGCGAAAAATCCCTGTCACGGCGCATGGAGATGCCCACAGCATCTGTACCAAAGTAAGCAAGGCGGTATCCGGTTGACATCATTTTATCGGCCAGGGTGCGGTAAGGATTGTACGGGGTGTCGAACATACGCATCAGGCCCAGGTTGATGGCATAACCTTTCCAGGGAATGAGCTCAAGTTCAATATTTTGTGTTTGAAGATTCACCTGATCACCCGAAATTCCACCTCCTATGTTTCCGCCTGTTCCGTAAGATGCATCGCCCCAGGTCCAGTCAATCTCAAAAGCAGCCCTTAAAATGGCTTTTCCGTTAAAAAGGTTGGGCTGGTAGATGAAAAAGGGGATCAGCCTCTGTTCAACATAATAGGTGCGGTTGGTATCGGAAGTGGTGCTGGTATTCTGGCCAAACAGTCTGCCCACTACCTGCCCTTTCAGAAACTCGCTGGTTGGATAGAAATTTGAAGTTACACCCTGATTGATGTAAAATGCAAAAAACTGAAATTCTTTATTGGCTTTGCGGGGCACCTCAGACTTCTGATAATCAACCACCGTGGTCTGCGCAATGGTATTTCCGGCAATGGCAGCCAGCCAGGATATTAATAACAGCAGGTAAATCTTTTTCATCACTATCAAATTTTTTGATTTAAACATCCTTACAATCAGCTCTGTTTTTGGCAGAGCACAAACTCCTCAGGTTTGAAACCGTGTTTCATGTTTCTTTGTAATTCTTAATGCAAGGTAAATTACCTCAATTGCAAGAAGTTAAAAAATAGCCCGGCACAGGCCTTGATGATGTAATCCTATGCCGGGCCCGGATTATTTGCAGAAATCAATCAGCAGTAAAATAACTAATTGATCTTCAAATATGTCTGAATATTCCAGATACCAAACGCACCACCGCTGGTACTTCCAAAACCTGCGGCTGCGGTTGGCGGAGTAACTCCGGCAATAGCGGGCTCGGTTTGGGCAATTTCATATTTCATACTGATTGGCGAAAGCGGTGAAACCTCAAATATACCAACACTTACCAGTGAGGTAGGTGATGATTGGTTTACAGTAATGTTCCAGATATTGCCAACTCCTGCACGTTGCTGTGTAAAAGTTCCAACCAGGGTAGTTTTTGATCCATCGGGAGTGAACGATTCAACCACATAAGTGTTGTCGCCTTTAAATTCAGCGTAAATGGAATCAATTCCGGCAGCAACGAGCAGCGGAGCCATATTTACACCTGATGATTGCCATTTGCCGATGATGCCGGTATCCTTAAGATTGGCAGTTGCGGTTTGAGCAGCATCAATACCAGCGCCTTTTGCATTGTAAACTGCATTGGCTGCCGAAGGTTTAACAGTAAGTACTTCGCTTCCGTTGGCAATTCCATTCAGGGTTAAGCCAATTACCACCTCGTTGGTTCCGGCGGTATGGGTAACGGTGAAGTCGGCCAGCGTTGCGGTTCCGCCTGCAAGGGTTACTGTGAAAGCAGCTTTGTCGAGGTTGCCGGTTTGGTTGTCGGCTTTGTAAACCACTTCGCTGAAAGCAATGGTAGCAGTAGCATTGTCGTTGGCAACTGTAAGCGAAACAATGGTTGGAGGATCACCTTTGTCGTCATCTTTATCACAGGCAGTAAAAGTAACTGCTGACATAAGGATGCCTGCAATCAGGGCAAGAATTCTGAATTGTGTGTTCTTCATTTTGATTGAAATTTAGGTTGATTAATTGTTGAATTGAAATTATTGATTTAGTGAAATTTCCTTGAGTTTTTTCCGGTCAATTTTGCCTGCATCGTTTTTGGGAAGTTCATCCATAAACCGTACATGAGCAGGAATCTTGTATTTTGCCAGTTTTCCAATGCAGAATTCAATCAATTCATTAGCCTGCAGTTGTTTTCCCGGTTTGAGCACCACAAAGGCCATTCCGGCTTCTCCCCATTTGGGGTCGGGAACCCCAATAATGGCCACCGCATCAATGTCCGGATGGTTGCGGAGCAAATATTCCACTTCGGCAGGATACACATTTTCGGCTCCCGAAATGTACATATTCTTGATTCTGTCCATCACAAACAGAAAACCTTCCTCGTCTATGCGCATAATGTCGCCGGTATGAAACCAGCCATCCACAATGGCAGCCCGGGTTGCCTCCTCGTTTCTCCAGTAACCGGGAGTAACGGTAGGTCCTTTGAGAATCAGTTCGCCCAAGGCATTGGCTGGCACTTCTTCTCCCTGCTCATTTACAAGTTTTGTCTGGTAATAAAAATTGGGCTTGCCGATAGAACCGGCTTTTCTGATGGCATCCTCGTGGTTGAGCGAGGTAACATTGGGGCCTACTTCAGTAAGTCCGTATCCCTGTCGGATGGGAACGCCCTTGTTGTGCCACTTTTCAATAAGAGGTACAGGCATAGCCTCGCCACCCACTACAAAATATCTGATCCGGCTCAGGTCAACCCGCTCAAATGCTGGTGAATCGGCCATCATTTTAAGCATGGTAGGCACTGCCCAGAAAATGGTATGTTTATCATTTTCAAGTATCTCCAGCACTTTATCTGCATCAAAACTTTTCATGATAAGAGTATAGGCTCCATGATGCAGAAACGGGGTGAGCAGCACATTCCAGTTGCCTGTGTGAAAAGGCGGGGCCATGTTGATTGCCCTGTCTCCCGATGTAATATCGAGCCGCATCAGAGTGTTGATGCTGTTCCAGAACATCATTCCATGGGTGTAAACAGAGCCTTTGGGAAAAGCTGTTGTACCGCTGGTGTAGATAATAAGCACAGCATCTGAATCTGATACATTAACCGGGCTGAATTGATGATTCCCTCCCTTTTCTATTATTTCAGAAGTGAACTGCTGCAGGCCGGAGAGAGTTATCCGATGGGGAACCCGTGAATAAGCCTCTCTTGCATTTACTTTCTCCGCAAACTTTTCTTCAGTGATTAACAATGAGGGTTCGCTGTCGGTAATCAGAAAGTCTATTTCGCGCGAAGTAAGTCTGTAATTGAGCGGAACCAGGATGATTCCTGTTTTCTGGGCAACTGATAATAAAATAATGTATTCCAGACAATTTTCGGCCAGCATTGCTATTCTGTGTCCTTTGCTTAAACCGAAATTCAGGAGTAAATACGAAGCAAATGCATTAGCCAGATTATTTAACTGACTGTATGAGAAACTGCGGCCTGTTTCATATTCCGAAACAGCCACTTTGTCAGGTGCATACTCAGCCCATTTCGATATCCAGTCGGTGTTGATCATGCGGTAGTATTTTTATTTAATCTGCTGTTTATCATGATCATTATCAATACTGTAAGGGTTGAAAGCACCACTGCTGCCGAGCAGGCAATGGCCGGATTACGCACTGGCCCTTCCATAAACTTAGTAAAATAGCCCAATGAAAGCCCGTAATTATTCACCAGAAATGGCAATAAATAATATACCGCAAAATGTACGCCAAAAGCAATGGCAGAGCCTGTAAATGCTACGGAGGCCTTCATCTTTTTGTAATATATACCAAAAATCACGGGCACAAATGCCGATGCAAAATAGGCATACACACCATTCTGGGCAAAAATACCCACACTCAGTTTGGGCTGCGCAATCTGATTGAGTGATAACACAATGGTAATAACTCCCAGGGCTATGATCACTATCTTATTCAGCCTGATCATTGATTTGTCGGTTTGCAGATACTTGCCTGCAAGGGGTTTGATAATATCAGATGAAATGGTGGTGGAAACCGACTGTATCAAACCCTCGAGTGTGGAAATTCCGGCAGAAAGTAATCCAAGCACAACAATAAGACCTATAACAACTGCCAGAACTCCGTTGGAAAATATATGCATTACATATGCCGGGATGATGGCATCATTTTTTAGAGGAACTCCGTTCAGCATCAGGTCGGGGAAAGTGGCCCGGGCATACAAGCCGGCGATCACCACAAAAAAGAATAACAATTCTACAGTTATTGCAACGAAAAGAAAACGGTTGACATCACTTTCTTTCTTCAGCAACAGCGATTTGGTGATGATGTGCGGCTGAACCACAATGGCCATACCCACTATTACCTGGGCAAAAATAATTTCATAAAAGTCGCGAAACAACGGACTCGCAGGGTTGGTGGCTTTGGTTAGTGCAGGGTCAATGCTGGCCAATTTTTGCATGAATCCTGAAATACCTTCGCTGAAATGCTGATAGCCAGATGTTAACAGAATAATTGCCACCACTATCATAATAACAGCCTGAATGGTATTGGTATATACCATGCTGTTGGCGCCGCCAAACATCATGTAACCAAAAATGAAGATGACCACAGCTATCAGCACAATCACCGGATCGGCATTCAGCGCCCTGGAAAGTACCTGAGTGATGGCCACCGCAATCAGCACAATAAAGGTAATCAGCAACAATGCCAGAAAGCCCATAAAAAGTGCATAATTCCTGCTTTTGTATCGCTCACCTATCCAT
>JANJXJ010000187.1 GCA_024709105.1 Lentimicrobium sp.
TAATATTGGAGCCTCCGTCAGATTTCCATCCGGCACCGCCACCGCCGCCATATGAACTCACGGCTGCACCTCCATTTCCATTGATACCGCCATCACCACCAGAAGTAGCAGCATTACCGTTTGTTGTTATTGTGGCTGCTACACCATAATAGCCATTGGAACCGTTTGCCATTCCACCACCGCCACCTCCGGCAGCAAGCATGGGTTCCGAGGTGCTGCTCTCGCGCCATACGAAACTTCCACCGCCCCCTCCGGCGCCTAAAGTTGACGTATTACCAGTCTGTGAGCCTTGCCCTCCAACAGCAATTTTAATATTTTCACCGGGTATTAAACTAAAAGTACCCAGAAGCGTGGAACCATAACCGCCATAACCATACGCTGAGCCATTGTACGCAGTTCCACCTCTTGATCCTGCTGCCGTGATGGTATAGGATGTGATGCCCGGAGGTACTGTCCAGGTTTGTATTGAACCCGAATAATTAAAAGTTTGATTAATTTGTCCTTGACTATAATCATAAGTAAAAACAACATATCCATTTCCTGAATTGGACCCTGAAGTGGCAGAGCCATTGGAAACTCCTCCGGTATAAGATGCTCCGCCACCTCCTCCTCCGCCAGGAGTTGTATCTGAGCCATTACCTCCTGCACCACCGCCATAATACCCGCCACCGCCACCACCGGCACCTCCAGAGCCTGATGGATGTGTACATGTGCTACCATTACCTCCAGAGCCAAAAGAACCGGCAGATCCTGAACACCATGTGTCTCGTGTACAAGCGCCTAAATGATTACCTGAATACCCACCTGCAGAATTTGTCCCTGCACCACCTCCGGCGCCCCCTCCATTGCAACTGCAGGCTGAACTATATCCATTGCTACCGGCTGTACCCCCGCCATTTCCGCCGGCACCTGCCGGGGATGGCTGACATCCACCCCAGGTTCCGTTGCGGCCACCTCCTCCGCCGCCGCCAGCAACAATCACCCGGTCACCCAGGGCGGTTCCCCCAACCCTGACATCAGTGGCACCGCCACCATTTCCTCCATAGGTTCCATTCTGACTCAATCCGCCAGTTCCACCGCCATTATATCCATTCTGCCCTCCGACATAGATATATATTACCTGACTAGGAGATACACTAAGGTCTCCGGCAGCATATCCTCCATATCCTCCGGAAGCATCTCCTGAGTTACCCTGTGCACCGCTGGCAGCTATATTGATTGAGTAAACTCCTGCAGGTACCGTCCAGCTCTGCATCGAACCAGTATAGTTAAACGTTACCGAATTGGAACGACCTCCGTCTGCCGGCGATAAAGTAGTCGCCTGTGCTAACAGAACAGCTGTTTGAACCAAAATGAAGGTTAGAATCATTGATAATCGTAAAATTGTTTTCATATTTTAACGGGGTTTAATGGTTCAGATAAATCATGATGATGAACAATGGCTTGTGCTTCATCTGAAAAACTTACCGGGATCATTTCAGAAGCTCACAAACATAAAATCATCATGGTTATTTATCGGCTAAAATAGCCTGTGTAACCCACAATTTGCAGCCTATTTCGTCCTGAATCATAAATTTTTAACATTCAGGAATATTTGTATATAACTGTTTTTTAGCTGGTTATAAAGTGCTTTATACACGGATTTAATATGCAGTAAATTATATTTACATTTTTATGTTCAAAAATCGAAAGTTACATATTCAAAACACCTAAAAAGTGCAGTTACCTCATCAAATAAAAATCCCCGACAGTGCCTGAGCCGGGAAATCACAAAAAAAATAAAACTTGGTATGGAGCAGCCGAAGTAAATGAGTAAATGGGGAAACGTCAAATCAGATTAATGCTATCTCCAGAAAAACCTAAAAGCCTGAAACATTTAAAACCTGAAAACTAATTGAAGTTTTGCAAAAAAAATAGCCAGAACTGGAATCACAAATCCCAATCAATTGGTTAAACCTGAAAAACCAGAATTAAGTATGTTCATTCACCCGGTTTAACTTAACAAACGCAGCCGGGCTAATACCGGCATGTTTTTTAAAGGCAGTGTAAAATGTTGATTTTGAATTAAATCCCGACATTTCGAAAACCTGCTCCATCGAATACTTCTTTTCAGGATTTAGCAAAAGTTTACTGGCATATTGTATCCTGAGACTATTCAGATAATCATTAAAGTTAAGTCCAAGTTTCTGATTCAGAAATGCCGACATATAGCTTTGATTGGTACCCAGCATGGATGCCAGATCAGATAGTGTAAGTGAGGGATTAAGATAGGGCTGCTTTTCCCGGTTTAACTGGTCTAACCTCGAAGCAAATCCATCAAAGCCATGCGACGAAGTCCCTTCCTTCACCGATGGAAGAACAACTACAGGACAATCTGACGAGGCTATTCTGGCTGTTTTTAATGCCAGCATGCGATTGGCAAACTTCAGCCTGCTGCGGTATAGCCATATGGATGAAACCACAATCATTATCAGGCCGATTGCTGATACAAGCAAAACAATAATAAATTTCTGCTGCCTTATTATTTTTTCTCCCGCACTTTTCGCAAGTTTCATATTTTCAACAGCAATGCTTGCATTAACAGCCGAAATTTGCATTCGCGCCTTTAAATGTTCTTGTCCCGAGTTTTGCTTTTGAAGAGAATCCTGCATTTGTTTCGCCAGAACTCCGGCTCTCAAAGCTTTTTCATGATCTCCGGAGTTCACTGCAGCTTTATTACAAAACTCAAAAATCTGAATCAAAGGCTCAGGATTATAAATAAATTGCGATATATTCATAAGTGTATCTGCGATCAAGCCAGCCTCAGAAATATATCCTGTTTCAAGCAGTTCATTTCCCAAAGCCAGATAAGATGCATAAATTGTAAGCGGATCTCTTGATGGCACCGCATTTCGAACTGCATCATTGAGAAAGCTCAGCCGGATTTCGCCACTACTGATCTCTCCCATCAACAGACACGCACTGCCAAAAGCCTGCCCAAAGTACCTTTTTTCAGTGTTATCCAAATTTTCTTCACCTCCCTTAAAATTGTTGTATTCACGCATGGATTCTTTCAGGAGGTTAAAAAGCCAGGGTACACTATCCGGAGTTTCCTGCAATGCTTTAAGCCTCATCTGGTAGAAATACAACTGTGTTTTATTCAGGTTCACATCATCTCCAATTATATTAAGAGACTTACTGAAATAATAATCTGCTGAATCATAATTTCCAGAATACTGCCAAACCAACCCTATATTGTTGTTTGAAAGAATTTGTCCATGAATATTGCCAACTTTCTCAGAGGTTAATAATGCATTCCTGTAGCTTTGCAATGCATGTTCAGTATGCCCGAACTTCAGCTGTATATTTCCCAGATTGGCATAAAAATAAGGGTCGTCAATCCGGTACTGGGGATTTCTCATATAAATATTAATGGCTTCGTTCATATGAAAATACGCCAAACCATCACTAATTATCCAGTATTGATAAAATTCAGCAAGCAAGGAATGCATTTTTAGCAGTCCTTCCTCATGATTCATAGAATCGCAGTAAAGTACCCCGTTTTTCAGCAGAATCTCAGCAGAATCAGGACGAATGGCCGCTATATCTTTTACCTGAGATTCAATAAGAAGTACATGTTCGTCAGCCTCGTGGGGTTCTCCTTTTTTTTCAGGAGTGCATGAAATGAAAAACAATGAAATACCCAATACTGCTAAAAATACAAAAACTACATTTGGCTGCTTCATTGTAATTTAATTGCAGGATTTGGGTCAGTGTTGCACAATTTACTTTTTATAAGCCAACCCATAAACATGCAATGACTTCTGTAACATTACAGTTAGCCAGGATTTCACCCGACAAAGAGAGTCTTATAAATGAAAAGTAAAAATTGTCGTTAAACTTCAGTCGCTGAAGATGCGCAAATTTATATATAAGAAGCCAACAATAAAATAGCTAGTGTAGATTTTTTTTATTAAACGGGAAAAAGAAAAAGACTCTTCATTTGGCAGATAAAAGCTACAGGTTTCGTATTAATCTGACGGTGATCTTCAGAATAATTATATTGTTGTTGCAGTCATGAATCAGAAGAGCAGGTCAACAGACACATCATTGATTACCACAATGATACATTCTTCAATTTATTGATAATTGATGCATAATCTTGTCTTAATCTTTGTCTGAAAGTGTAAATTACCCCGGAGCCCGGGCTAGATACCTGTGTTTCACTTTCGTTGCAATCTAATTCTGCTTCAAGCTGAATTGTTTGGTTCTGAAGAATAGCTTCTGAGCTTTTCCCCGGGATTGCAATCACCAAAGAATTAAATCCCTGATAATCTGCCTGTAAAAGCTCAGCCACCAGGTGGTTGCTTTTACAAAAGTCTTTAATCCAGGTAATGTAGTTAAAAAGAACTTCATTTTCTGCTTCTGCATGAATATGCAACTCACTTCCGCATTTCTGATAATTCATGTATCCGGTTATGCCTGACTGCATTCCTTTTTCAAAAGCATAATGCCGCATACCAGCGGCGCAGACACGACCCATGATTACAATATCACAGGCAGCAAAATCAGCATTACTTTTTTGTGGTAAAAGTCCTTCCATAAACACTTGAATTAATAAAAACGTAAAATAGCTAAATTGTAAATTAAATTTACAAATGTTAACATCTGAGCGAATTTAGTTCAAAATACTTTTCACTTCCGAGTATTCCAGAGCTGATGCAGTAAAATTAATATAATTTTTCTCAGAATGTAACCCCATTGGGATTAATTTTTTGTAAAATATTTCTGTATTGCTATTGCATTGATTATCTTCACTTTAAGAGGTAAAGTTAATCAGAACCTAAACCTTATTGCTCATATGTCTGTTAATTTAATGTAAAAAAAGCACGTTTTCGCACGAAAAAACTTTGTAAAAAGATCGTATCGGGTTGAAAAGCTCCTAAATTAAAATCTGTTTAAAATTACTTTTTTACAATCTTTGTAAAAATGATTAAAAAGAAGACACTCTTTGTTTTATTATTTTTTCTGCTGATACCGGCCATTTTCAATGCCTGTATTCAGCTGAGGGAATCTACTTCCGCCTTGCAAGACAAATTCCCTGATGCCAGGGTAGAACTAATGCAAGAACGCGAAAATGCACTAAGATATATGAGCCTGCACAGGAATGACACATTCCCAACTATTTTTTTTCTGCATGGCTCACCCAGCAGCTTAAGTGTGTATAACACCTACTACAGCGACACTAATCTTGCATCCTGGGCGAATATTATAACAGCCGACAGGCCGGGCTACGGATATTCCAATCCGGGCAAAGCAGAAAAATCAATCGTTAAACAAGCAGAAAAAATGTGGAAGATCCTTGAAGAAGAAGGGTATCCTTCTCCTCTTTACCTGCTTGGTTCATCCTATGGCGGATCAGTGGCTGTAAAAATGGCCATGATGAAACCCGAAAAAGTCAGTGGAATAATACTTGTTTCGGCATCTATGGCTCCCGGAATGGAGAAAACCTACGCCATCAGCCATGTTTTCAAATACAAGGCTTTAAGCTGGATGCTTCCGGCTATGCTGCGCAGTGCAAACGAAGAGAAACTTTCTCATTACGAAGCGCTTACAGAAATATTACCACATTGGCACAAGATTATTGCTCCGGTAATTCTTTTTCAGGGCACCGAGGATGAACTGATCTATCCCGAGAATGTAAACTTTGCCAGAAAAAAACTCAAAAACTCAGTTTATGTTGAATTACACCTGCTTAAAGGTGAAGGACATTTCCTGCAACTAAAATATAAAGATCTGATTCTTAGCAGGCTGAAAAGCCTTATTGATTCAGTTCAAATTAAAAACCACCTGAATGCCTCAATTGGGGAAATGACTGAAAAGTTTAATTTAAAAAACAGTTTACCATGAAAAAGATTATCCTTCTTTCTGCTGCTATATTGTCTTTTGGCATGCTGTCAGCTCAAAACACTGAAAACCAAAATATCATTGAAGTTACACAACTCTCTGAGGGTATTTATCGTTTGTTTGTTGACAACAGAGTTGCCGTGCTGGTGCAAACCGGGCCAGACGGAGCCCTGGTTGTTGACGCTGCCTACGAAAGAACAGGCGAACAATTGAAGGAAGCCATCTCAAAACTCACTGACAAACCAGTCAAGTTTCTGATAAACACCCATCTGCACGGCGATCACACCGGCGGAAATGCAGCCCTGGGAAAAGATGTGCACATTATTGCACATCCCTCGGTTAAAGATTTCCTTTCACAGGAACAGAAACGCGGCGAAACCACACTGCCGGCAGCACCAATTCATGCCAGACCTGACATTTGCATAGAAGGTAAAACAACATTGAGTTTTAATGTTGAAAATGTTGAAATTCTTCCACTGACTGGCGGTCATACGCGGGGCGATCTGATTGTTTATTTTCCTTCGGCCAAAGTTTTGCAGGTTGGCGATTTGCTGTTTGCCGGATATTTTCCATATGTTGATGTCTCAAATGTCGGAAATCCAATGGTTTATCTGCAAAACGTGGAGTGGATCCTAAATAACTACCCCGACGATGTAAAATTTGTCGGAGGACATGGGCCTGTATTTAATAAGCAACAAATGCAGGAGCATCTTAATGCATTAAAAGAAACGGTGGATGTAATGCGCAACGCCAAAACATCGGGCATGGATGCTGAAAAAATGAAGGCCGGCCGTATACTTGATAAATGGGAAAATTTTGGTAAATTTTTCATCACCGAAGACCTTTGGATTGATACAGTTTACCCATTCCTGTAAGATTTAAGAAAATGCTGAAATTGATTTAAAGGATTGAAAAACATGTAAAAACACCATCCGGAATAATCGTTCTGGCATAAAACTTGCAATATAACTAAGTTGCAAATCTTAAATTTCCGAAAAATGAGAGTACTTATTTTTCTTTCGTTGCTTGTTATTGCGGCTTCTTCGTGCAATCCGCAAAAACAGCTGACTGCATCAAAGGAAACAGCAGTTCAGACAGACAGTACAGAATATGAAATTCACATCATTGACCCCGAATTTGACAAATGGTACTTGATGAATTTCAGCCCCGGTTTAGACCGTAGCAATGAATATTATCGTAGTATGAATCAATTGGGTGTATCCAACTGGAACAATTACTTTACCCGCGGTAAATATTCCATGGCCATTGGCTCATATATAAATTATTCACATGGAAATGATTACGGTATTGAGGTAAACCGCCGCCTGTACTGGTATTTCAAATATATTGAGGATGTATACAGAATCAGGCTGCTGCGTTGATTTTGCAAAACAGATTTAACCTCAATCACCCCTGAAACCGGCAGTCTATACTTCGGGCAAAAGTGATTTATATAATTGCTGAATAGTTCCAAACGCTTCATCGGGCCGGCACCACAACATTGCCTTATCGCGTCTGAACCAGGTCAACTGTCGCCGGGCATACCTGCGTGTATTGGTTTTGATTTTTTCTACTGCCTCACTCAGGGTGCAATTGCCATCGAAATATTCAAAAAGCTCCTTATAACCTACCGTATTTAAAGCATTCAGGTCTCTGAAGCTATAATAATTACGGGCTTCGGTTTCAAGTCCGTCAGCCATCATCTGCTCTACCCTGGCATTTATTCTCTGATGCAGTTCGTTTCTGGGAAGATCGAGGCCAATTTTTAGAATATTGAAAGGCCTTTCAGTTTTCTGATCTGTCCTGAAGGAAGTAAATGGTTTTCCGGTGCTAAGACAAACTTCCAGCGCCCGAAGCAGCCGGTTTGGGTTGGCCAGATCAACTTTTGCATAATACTCATGGTCAAGCTTCTGAAGCATTGACCTGAGAACCGCAATTCCTTCTTCTTCATACTTAAGCCTTAACTCTGCTCTTATTTCGGGGTCACTGTCAGGCAGATTGTCAAGGCCTTCGCACACCGCCTGAATGTATAGCCCTGATCCTCCGGTAAGCACCACCACAGGATTTTCACTGAACAGATCTGACAAAAGAGCAAGCACTTCTGTTTCATATTTTGAAACATCATACCGCTCATCCAGTGACAGTTGTCCGACAAAATGGTGTTTCACCCTGGACAACTGCAGGGCATCAGGAGCTGCTGTCCCTATTTTCAGATCGCGGTAAAACTGTCGTGAATCCGCTGAAATTATGCTGCAGCCAAAATATTCCGCCACTTCGATGGAAACAGCAGTTTTACCCACCGCAGTAGGTCCGGCAATGACAATAAGAAGGGGTTTATGAGGCATTAAATTTCCGGTTCGGTATCGAACAGTGGAATATCCATTTCGTCGTCATCATCGTTATTCATGATGTCGTCGAACTCGCTGAGCAAAGCAATATCTTCATCATCGCCCAGTCCCGGATCAGGGGGCATCATAACTGGCGAAGAAATCACAAATTTCCCTGTACTTTTAACGCAAAGCGGATAAGCAGTGGTTTTATCGGCCTCGTTAATTTTGGTAAGCTCAACAAAAAAAGTCTTTGGATTCAGAAAATCGTATTCGTAGAGCAGGCGCTGATGCGGATCATCAATAATATCTTTGATTTTCACTTTATCCATTTCACAAACCGGTATTCTGGTTTGTTTGGGAGCGCGCCTGTCATCATCATCGTAATCGGGTTCTCCTGAATCATCTTTCATATCAATGAGTGTGATTTCCTTCTTTTTGCGCCAGTTGCGGTCGCATACAAAGAAAGAAGCCAGCTCGTTGCCGGGCAGTTCAACCGCCTGTCTGATGAGGTTGTGAAAATCGAGAAAGGTATGCGATGCAAGAACATCAAAATCCCTGAGGAACTCTTCCTGATCTTCGTGTAACATTCTGAAGCGATATGCGTGCATGCCGTTTTGTTGTTGTGTTTGGTTTAATGAGTAAATTTACAAAGTTTGCATCAAATGTGCAAATCATTTTTATCCACTTTCTGCAGTCCCATCTTACTTCCCTCTTCCAGCATGAACTGATATGCCTGATCCAGGTTATTCTCAATCAGTCCATCCAGAATTGCCTCGCGGATGGCATTCTTTATCATCCCCACTTCCTTTCCCGGCCCAAGGCCAAAAGCAGCCATGATCATTTCGCCGGTTACAGGAGGTTGCCAGTTGCGCAGACGATCCTTTTCTTCAATCTCGACCAGCTTCTCTCTGACTTTTGCAAAATTATTAAGAAATCTTTGAACCTTCTCCTTGTTTTTTGAAGTAATATCTGCTTCACACAAAGTCATGAGATCGTCAATATCATCGCCGGCTTCAAAAAGCAACCTGCGTACAGCTGAATCGGTAACTTCTTCGTCGGATAACACAATGGGTCTCAGGTGAAGCGTTACAAGTTTCTGTACATATTTCATTTTTTCGTTGAGCGGTAATCTGAGCTGCCTGAAAATACGCGGCACCATATGCGCACCTTTCACTTCGTGACCGTGGAAAGTCCAGCCGGTTTCCTTAGAGAATCGTTTGGTGGCCGGTTTGCCAATGTCGTGCAGAATGGCAGCCCATCTCAACCACAAATCATTGGTATTGGGGCAAATGCGGTCAAGCACCTCGAGGGTGTGATAAAAATTATCTTTATGCCCCATCCCTTCAACGGTTTCGGCGCCTTTAAGAGCCAGAAACTGAGGAAAAATCAATTCAAGTAAACCACATTTATCCAGCAGAACAAAACCAACCGAAGGTTTTGGCGATAATATAATTTTATTCAGCTCATCACTAATCCTTTCGGCCGAAATTATGGAGATGCGTTTGGCGTTCCGGGCAATGGATGCAAAAGTATCGGGTTGAATACTGAATGACAACTGCGTGGCAAACCTTATCGCCCGCATCATGCGCAGCGGATCGTCAGAAAAGGTTACATCAGGATCAAGCGGAGTACGGATGATTCCACTTTTCAGGTCGTTGAGTCCGCCAAAAGGGTCAATCAACTCCCCGTAAGAGTCTTCATTCAGACTGATGGCCAGGGCATTGATGGTAAAATCGCGCCGGTTCTGATCATCCTCCAGGGTTCCGGTCATCACATCAGGTTTGCGCGAGTCGGGATGGTACGATTCTTTTCTGGCTCCAACAAACTCAATCTGCCACTCATCAAAATGCAGCATGGCAGTTCCAAAATTCTTAAAAACGTTTACCTGATGATGCCCCGGCAAGCTGGCCGAAACGGCTTCGGCCAGTTTAATTCCGTCTCCAACTACAACAAAATCAATATCTTTTGAATTCCTTTCCAGAAATAAATCCCGCACATACCCGCCAATCACATACACCGGCAAACCCAGGCTATGAGCTGCCTGCGAAATGGCCTCAAAAACCGGATGCGAAAGACTGGATTTCAGATTCATGTTAAAATAAGCATTGATTTCGGAGTGCAAAAATACGACAAAGCAGGTAAAAATCCTTATAAACATTGAGATTTGAGAATTGCATACTCTCACTCCTTGTGAGAGAACTTTTAAAGAACAGGCCAAAACAACTACATATTCGTTTTCCGGAAACAAAGATTAGTCAGTTATTTTTATTGAAACGACCAGCCTTTTCAATTAATTTTGCCGCAAAACATTATTATGGCTTTTACCCACCTCTTTTTTGATCTGGATGGAACACTCACCGACAGCAGGCCGGGAATTTTCAACTCGGCAAACTATGCTGCCGGTAAACTCGGAATACCTTCAGAACAGCGCCCTGCTGACCTCACTCCATTTATCGGGCCGCCACTCCGTGAATCGTTCAGACTTGTTTTTGGGCTTAGTGCCGCCGATGCCGAACTCGCCGTTAAGTATTACCGGGAATATTACGGACAGGAGGGCATGCATCAATACCGTATCTATGAGGGAATAACAGAATCGCTGGAAACATTGCACAAAAACGGACTGAAGCTCAGTGTGGTTACCTCAAAAGCGGAAGTTTACGCTTTGGAAATCATCTTAAAATCACCATTAAATAAATTTTTCGATATTGTTTCGGGATGTGAACTCAATGGCAACCGCAGCGAAAAAGGTGAGCTTATTTTGTACAACTGCCAGCGGCTCGGCCTTAAGCCAGGGGCAGAAATACTGATGATCGGCGACCGTTACCACGATTTGCGCGGTGCAGCACAGGCAGGTGTTTCATCGGCTGCAGTTATCTATGGATATGGCAGCGAGGATGAACTTCTGCGAGAAAAACCTGCAATGATTATTAAATCACCTTTTCATTTGGCTGACGAAATTCTTAAACATCAGTTTACTGTAAAATGAACTAAAACAGGAATACAAGGCTGATCTTTCGTAAGCCATAGTATATTAGCTTTTACGTCCATATTTGCACCAATCTTAACCTATAATAATGCATAATCAGCATAATTTTCAAACAGACAGCTCTAGCGGAATCATATTGAAAGAAAATTTTACAATTTCTCCTGAAACTGTAATCCGATAATTTAATTTTCTGAAAAAACTGACTTTTTCCTGAATAAAATCACAAAAAATGATTTCCGAACCGATTAAGTTTTACATTTGTCACTTGATAAATTTGCCGGTTAAGAATCCGGACTGAAGTTTTTAACTTAAAATTTCACTACAAACCAATTAACATTCACTAAATTTTCATTCAACAATGAGGAGAATCTTTACTCTTGTGCTGTCGTTACTGGCAGTGGCTGTAATAGCCAATCCGGTTGACAAAAAAACAGCCGAACAGGTAGCGGTGAACTATTATGCTCATTACGCTCCGGCTTCCATTACTGACTATTCAGTAAACGGAATCCTTGAAAATGCCACCGACGGCATGACCACCATCTACACATTTACCTTTAAATCAGGAGGTTTTGTATTGGTAGCAGCTGACGACGCTTCCATTCCCGTTTTGGGCTATTCGCACAGCGGAGTGATTGATGCTGAGGTTTATAATCCTGCTGCTCAGGCATGGATTGAGAACTACGGCCGTGAAATTGCAGCACTTTCTGCTTCACGTACCGATAACTCAGCCACCCGTCCTTTGTGGGATAACATCCTGAACAAAAACATGGAACGCGAAATAATGGATGTTAACCCATTGGTTACCACCACCTGGGATCAGGGCTGTTATTACAACGCCCAGTGTCCGGTTGAAGCCGGAGCAGGTTTTGGCTCATGCGGAAGAGCATGGACCGGATGTGTGGCCACCACCATGTCGGTATTGATGAAATACCACAGCTGGCCGGCATCAGGCGTTGGAAGCCACAGCTACATGCATCCTACTTACGGTATGCAATCGGCAAACTTCGGTGCTGCAACCTATAATTATGCAGCCATGCCCAACAATGTTACCACAGCCAATGCAGCTGTTGCTACTTTGATGTATCATGCCGGAGTTTCTGTAAATATGCAGTATGGTGCCTCAGGATCGGGCGCTTACAGCGAAGATGTTCCTTTTGCACTGGTTAATTATTTCAAATTTGCTTCAACCACCGAACTGAAAGCCAAAACCGATTATCCGGTTATGGCCGACTGGTACACCCTGCTCCGCACCGAGCTGGACGCAGCCCGTCCTGTTTATTATGCCGGATCAAGCACCGCCAGCGGTGGACATGCCTGGATTTGCGACGGATACCGCCTGAGCGACAACAAATTCCACTTCAACTGGGGCTGGTCAGGTTCTTACAATGGTTATTTCGCCATTGGTTCGCTGAACCCCGGTGGAAATAACTTCAACGACGACAACCGCGCCATTGTTGGAATTCAGCCCGGCGATAATCCTGTAAGCTGGATTATCCAGAACAGCGGATTTGTTTCTCCTTCACGCGGAATTCAATACGTTCATGCTGTAAGCGAAAACGTTGCATGGGCATCTGCTTATGATGGAGCCGGTACAGGTTCAACCATCAACGAATTTACAAAAACCACTGACGGTGGCAACACATGGACAACCGGTCAGGTTCTCGGAGGCACAACCTACGGAATCGGAAACATTTGCGGTTTAAATGAAAATATTGCTTATGTAGCTCTTTACAACGGAGTTGGCAACCAAAACAACACCTGCGGTATTTACAAAACCACCAACGGCGGAACTACCTGGACTCAGCTTCCCGGCGCTCTGCAGGGATCTGCATCTTTTGCAAACAACGTATATTTCTGGAATGAGCAGGAAGGTATGTGCCACGGAGATGTTAAAGATAACTATTTTGAAATTTATACCACTTCCAACGGAGGTACAACCTGGCAAAGGGTACCTGCAGCAAGCATTACCAATGGCACCCCGCTCTCAGGCGAAGGCGGATGGACATCGTGTATTGAAGTTACCGGAAATACTGTAATGTTCGGAACCAACAAAGGAAGATTGTTTATTTCTGACGACAAAGGTCTTACCTGGAGAGTATCCAATGCAAACATTACCGCCGCTTCCAATGGAGGTATCAATGTAATTGCATTCAAAGATCCCATGAATGGTATTGTGGCTCAAACCACTGCCCCGGTTCAGGTGCGCCGCACCAGCAATGGCGGACAAACCTGGGAAAACCTTACACCAACCGGTGCATTCTTTACCAACGACATCAACTTTGTTCCCGGCACCGAAAACACCTATGTTTCAACAGGAGCCGCTACAGGAGCTACAGGTATTTCTTACAGTCATGATGGCGGAAGCACCTGGACCATATTTGGCGGAACCGGCAGCAAACAATTCCTGGCTGGCGATTTCTTCAGCAGTACTGTAGGTTATGCCGGCGGATTCAACGAAAATCAATACAACAGCGGTATGTACCGTATGATCGGCGACCTGGCAACTACTGTTGCAGGCCCTCAGATTGCCGTTAATCCCACTTCAATTACTGCTACGGTTCAATCAGGCGAAACCACCACCAACCCGCTTACTATAAGCAATAATGGTGACGAAGACCTCACATGGAGCATTGTAGTTGACCCTGGCACAGCCACCTGGCTGAGCGTTGATGAAACTGCAGGCACTACTGCAGCAGCAGGAAGTACCGAACTAACTGTTACTATGGATGCTACAGGCCTGAGCGCCATGACTTACAATGCAACCCTGGTAATCACCAACAACAGCGCTACTGCTACTGTAAATGTACCAGTTAGCCTTACAGTTGAATCATCTGTAACCCTTGATCCTCCTACCAACCTTCAGGCACAGGTAAGCGGTACCGACGTAACCTTAACCTGGGAAGCCCCGGGCGGAGGCACCGGAATAACTGAGGAACTGATTTACGATAATGAAGTTCCCACAGGTGGATACAGTTACAATGGATACACCATGTCAACACACATGACTCCTCAGGGTGCTTGTCAGGTATTATCACTTAAATACTTCACTACCATTGGTGGAGTACTTGAGCCTACCATCTTCAATGCAGAAGTTTATGGCTGGAATGGCACACAACCTTCTACTACACTGCTTCACAGTGTTGAAAATGTAAATGCTGTTGATGGATCATGGGTTGAAGTTGACATTAGTGCTGCGAACCTTATGGTTACCGGTGATTTTGTTGTTGGATTTGGTTCAGTAGTTGACTCCACCTATCTGGGATATGACGCGGGGCTTAACAATGGCCGCTCATGGGATTATGACAATGCCGGAACCTGGGCTTCATGGAATGAGGCTTATCTGATTCGTGCCGTTGTTCAATACACCGATGGAAAAATCCGCGAACTCAGTGCAACTCCTGCTACATTCAATCCAGCACTGAAAGGTGCTCTTGAACTGTCAGCCCGCACCCATGGCAGCACCATCAACAATCAGTTGCCAATCCCTGCCCGCAATCATGCTTCGCGCGAATTGCTGGGTTACAATGTTTACCGCAATGGTTCCAAAATCAATGATGCTACTGTTGCCGGACTTACCTATACCGATATGGGTCTGTCAGCAGGCACATACGAATATCATGTAAGAGCGCTTTACAGTGAAGGCGAATCAGGAAACTCAAATGTTGCAGTAGTAGAAATTCAGGGAGGCAGCACCAGCAGCATTATCCTTGATTTTGAAGATCTGGAAGACTTTGGCCTTACCTTCGGTGAATGGACAGGATTGGATGTTGACGGTGGAAACACCTATGGTTTCGAAGGAATTACATTCCCTCACTCAGGTGAACCTATGTCATATATTGTATTTAATCCTGCTCTAACAACTCCAGCTGTTGATGGTATGACACCTCACGGCGGTGAGCGCCTCGGTGCCTGTTTTGCTTCGGTACCTCCGGCAGTTAATAATGACTATATGATTTCACCCAAAGTAATGCTGGGCGAAGATCCTGTACTTGCTTTATATGTTAAATCATATACTGCGCAATACGGCCTGGAAACTTACAACATTCGTGTTTCAACCACCGATATGAATCCAGCCAGTTTCACTACCATTGCAGGACCTATCAATGCACCTGCTGATGACTGGACATTTGTAAGCTACGATCTGGGTGCTTATGAAGGACAGGAAGTGTATGTTGCCATTCAGTGTGTTTCCAACGACAGGTTTATTTTCATGATTGATGATGTTGAAATCACTTTCCTGAGCAAACTTGACAAACCGGAAGCCGGCCAGTTCAACATCTTCCCCAACCCTGCTTCAGGTGTACTCAACATTGTTGGCGACACCCGCATCGAAAGTGTTAAAATGGTAAATATTGCCGGACAAACAGTTTATGAATCAGTGGTTAAAACCAATGAGTTCCGTATGGAAACCAGCGGTATTCCTTCAGGACTTTACCTGCTGAACATTACTACCGAAAAAGGAATGCTTACCCGCAAAGTAAGCATCAGGTAACATTCAATTGCTTCAAAAAAAACAGCTCCGGATCCGGGGCTGTTTTTTTTTATCTGCCGGATAGGGGTAAAAGCGTTTTCGATTGTCTGTATAGAAAGTCACTCCTGATTGACACATCAGCATGGTCAGTTTAGGATAACCTTCCCTCCTCAATCCCTGATTAAATGGCTGTTTTCGTCCCTGAGACAGCCATTTTTCTTTTGTACCGGACACAGATAACCATAATCCGTAAGATGCAAAAAATACAGATAACAAAAACGTAAGCACGTTTTGGGTAAAACGTAAGCACGTTTTGGGTTGGGGTGATTTTAAGAAAATCTATAAAGCATCGAATAGGTGTTTTAGTATAAATTCAATGGTGATGGTAATAATTGTATCTGTTAGCAATAATGGTTGCTGGTGCGCTTTGCTCCGGAATCATCATTTTAGAAAATAATTGCTTAGTGCACTTTTGGTGATACTACCAAAAATAACCTTATATTTGCATTACGCATATTAAATATGTTACTTTTTGCGAACCTTTTATAAACATATATAATGTTGAGAAAAAAGTTTCAGGCAAAAGGCGGTTTCTGACCATTTCTTCAAACATTTGTTTGAGGTTCTCTTTTGAGTAAAAATTTACCAATCTCAAAACAAGAAATTATGTACACAACATATCATTTTACATCAGCACAGGATATTAGCACCGATATTCTGGATGCTATAAAGGCCAACTTTAAGTCCAGGCCAATCACCATTATTGTGAATGACGGTGACAGCGTTTCTGATCTTTCAGAAGATATGAATGCTGTTTCAGATGAGCAGGTTCAGGAAAGAGAAAGCACTTATCTTTCTGCAGAAGAATCAATTAGCCAGGCAAAAAGGAAGATTGTAAAGCAAGTAGTTTTAAATATCCCGGACAACAAATACCTTTTCTTTATGGAATTGTTAAATAGCCTTGGTTTTGTTAAGGTGTCAGCAGAACTTAATTTAAACAAAAAGCAAAAGTCTTTTGTGGTTGGTACCAGAAATTCTCTGGAACAGGTAGAGCAGCATTTAAAAGGTCAGATCGGGTTAAAAACTGCCGGGCAATTGTACAATGAGCTATAAAATATATACTACCGATTTTTTCGACAAAGAACTTAAAAGGCTGTCAAAAAAATATCCTTCGGTAAAAAATGATTTTAAAACTCTTGTTGATTCATTAAACAGAAAGCCCAATCAAGGACAACCACTTGGTAAGGATTGTTATAAAATTCGCATGACCATTAGTTCCAAAGGGAAAGGTAAATCGGGAGGATCGCGTGTTATAACTTGTGTTAAAGTTGTTGCGGACTCCGTCTATCTGCTCTCCATCTATGATAAAGGCGACAAGGATAATATTTCGGATAAGGAGCTGGATAGTTTGCTTATTATGGCAGGAATTTTATAATGCAAAAACTCTAGAGTAAGGAGATTGGGTTTTATAAGAAACGTAAGCACGTTTTAGGGAATAGGAAAACACGTTTTGAGTGGGGCGAAAATTACAGAACTTCTATGATGATCAAATGATATTGTCACACTTAATTGAACTCTCCCTAAAGAAAAACAGAATTAAATATTTGCAGAATGCTGCTCCCTTATCTTCGTATTATTACTATTTTACCTTTGCAGGCAAAATATGACCAGCAGGAGTTTCCAAAGAGTTCTTTTTATATCGCCAGTTTTCATTGTTTATCATGTTTCTTTTAACTGCACTGCTGATCAGATAAACCTGGATGGAAATGTCAGATTTAAAATCGATTGCCGACGAGAAAGATTCATAGCCAAGAAAATCAACCAATATTGAATCAACTGATGAATGGAATAAATTTGCTCTTCCTTCAAAATTACAATCAATCACCGTGATGATTTTATTGTCTTTAAAGAGCGTTATTCTAGCCGGTAATACATCATGGGTTAATAAATCCTTTACTTGTACAGGGATATTGTTTTTGCAAGTATCACAATTGTTCAAAAGAATTTTCGCTTTTGTGTTAAATTCATTGATATAGCTGTTCAGAATCAGGCACTTATCAGCTGCACTATAGGTACCACTGATAGTATCCATAAGTAAACCAATTCTATTTATGAGTCTAAAGGACGAATCCTGATACAATTTAACAGTAAGGAGACTATAGTGCGTTGAATACTCATAATCACCAAAAACAGATTCCTTTGTTGTAATGCAACCAGAAAAAACAAAAGAAAAAGTTGCAAATAACACAAGCAGGCTTTTCATTACTTTTGTTTGTAATCGCTTAGCCATCAATGTTACATCTATAATAGTGAATGTATCAAGAAAAAACTGCAATTTCGTTCATCCATTCCTGGATTGAATGCTTGAGCAAATTGCACCGAAAAACGAACCTGCATCAGCGAAAAAATCAAATCAGGCCGAACTCAAATCAGCAAACTGCACCCCCATTTCAAAAGACAAAATCACACCTTACATTCTTACGGGCACTTCAATGCCCAGCAACGCCATACCATTTTTAATTACTGTGGCGGTGAGGGCCGATACAGCGAGCCGCAGCTTTTTACGATCGGCGTTTTCTTCCTTAAGAATGGACAGTTCGTGGTAAAAAACATTGTATTCCCTGGCCAGTTCATACAGGTAGTTGGCCATGACTGCAGGGCTGTATTCCGCAGCTGCCTGCCGCACCACATCATGAAACTGATACAGATTGATGATCAGGTTGGTTTCGGGAGCCAGCAAATCGGGCACCGAAATGGTATAATGTTCTTCAGCTTCTTCGCCTGCTTTGCGCAATACCGATTTGATGCGGGCATAGGTGTATTGTATGAACGGGCCGGTATTTCCATTAAAATCAATGCTTTCGTTGGGATTAAAAAGCATGTTTTTGCGGGGATCTACCTTCAAAATAAAATATTTCAGTGCGCCCATTCCTACAATTCTGAAAAGCTCTGCGGCTTCGGGAGAATTGAGGTCATCAATTTTGCCAAGTTCTTCGGTCATACTTCTGGCAGTAACAACCATTTCATCCATCAGGTCATCGGCATCCACCACTGTACCTTCTCTCGATTTCATTTTCCCTTCAGGGAGCTCAACCATGCCATACGACAGATGATAGATGCTGTCGGCCCAGGGCCTGCCAAGTTTTTTCAGTATAAGTTTTAAAACATCGAAATGATAATTCTGCTCATTTCCAACCACATACACCAGATTATCGGGATCAAAATCATTGGCCCTCAGCTGCGCGGTGCCCAGGTCCTGGGTCATATAAACTGAGGTGCCATCTGCCCGGAGCAGCAATTTCTCATCCAGGCCATCGGTGGTAAGATCAATCCACACAGAGCCATCGTCCTTACGGTACAACACCCCTTTGCTCAATCCTTCTTCAACAATCTCCTTACCAAGCAGATATGTTTGTGATTCGTAATATATTTTGTCGAAATCAACGCCCAGCCGTTTGTAAGTAACATCAAAGCCCTCGTAAACCCAGCCGTTCATGGTGTTCCACAAAGTGAGTGTTTCCTCGTCGCGGGCTTCCCATTTTACAAGCATCGCCCTCGCCTGCTGCATCATTCCGGAAGCAAGCTCGGCCTCTTCTGCGGTCATTCCGCGGGCGGTGAGCTCTGCCAGTTCTTCTTTGTACATTTTGTCAAAAAGTACATAATAGTCTCCCACCAATTTATCGCCCTTTTTGCCCGAGTTTTCAGGAGTTTCATTTTTGCCCGACAGCTTCCAGGCCAGCATTGACTTGCAGATGTGAATTCCGCGATCGTTTACCAGATTCACTTTCACCACATTCCTGCCTGAAGCCCTGAGCAGCTGAGCCACAGAATAACCCAGCAGGTTGTTGCGGATGTGTCCGAGATGCAGGGGTTTATTGGTATTGGGTGAGCTGTATTCCACCACAACAGGTTTTCCTTTGGGGGAAGAGCAGATGCCGTAATGGTCAGAGAGGCAGGTTTCTTCTACAAAAGTTTCCCAATAAGATTTCGCTATCTTAATATTCAGATAACCTTTCACCACACCAAAACTCTCGGCCTGAGGCAATATTTTGAGCAATTCAATGCCAAGCATACCGGCAGTTTCTTCGGGCGATTTGCGCGATATTTTCAGCAAAGGAAAAACAACCAGTGAAAAATCGCCCTGCGAACGGAAAGCAGGAACTGTGCGTTGAACAGCAAGTTGAGAAGCCGGCACATCGGCACCAAAAAGTTGATTTACAGCTTTAACAGCAGCAGAAGCAATGAGTTCGATAATCATGGGCAGTTAAAATTTATTGGCTTTGCAAAAGTAAGCTAATTTTTAAACAATAAAGATTACAATATAAGTATTTGATTACAAGATTATTAAGTCAATCAAAATAAGAAGAAAGTAAGTTATCAACAGTTATAAAAGAAAAAAAATTCCTGGTGAATATTGCCAATATACTTAAACCTTTATATTTGCAGCGGTTTTTTTGCGGCAGGTTGCCGGTAAAGGTTCTTAAAGCAGACGCCAGTCTGCCCGGGCCCGTAAAAGAGCTGAAATAAGCTAAACAAGCAAAGTTTCACTCAAATCACAATACAAAAACCAATACCCATGAAGAAAAATGTAATCATCATTGGAGCTGCCGGAAGAGATTTCCACAACTTCAACACTTACTTCCGCGGAAACGCAAATTACAACGTTGTTGCTTTTACTGCTGCACAGATTCCTGATATTGATGGCCGTAAATATCCCAAAGAGCTTGCCGGAGAAGATCTTTACCCGGCTGGTATTCCTATCTATGCCGAGCAGGACCTTCCAAAACTGATTGTTGATCTGAAGGTTGACGATTGTGTTTTCTCATACAGCGATGTGCCTTACACCAGGGTTATGAATCTGAGCGCTGTGGTAAATGCAGCGGGCGCTAATTTTATGTTGCTTGGCCATAAAGATACCATGGTAAGCAGCAGCAAACCGGTTATTGCAGTTGGTGCAACCCGCACAGGTTGTGGAAAGAGCCAGACCAGTCGCCGCATCATTGAGATTCTGATGGAAAAAGGACTTAAGGTAGTTGCTGTGCGTCACCCAATGCCTTACGGCGACCTGAATGCACAGAAAGTTCAGCGTTTTGCTACTGTTGAAGACCTTAAAAAACACAAATGTACCATTGAAGAAATGGAAGAATACGAACCTCATGTAGTTCGCGGAAACGTGATTTATGCAGGAGTTGACTACGAAGCCATTCTTCGCGAAGCAGAAAAAGATCCTGACGGATGCGATGTAATTTTGTGGGACGGTGGAAACAATGACTTCCCCTTCTTCAAACCCGACCTTATGGTTGGCGTTGCAGATCCCCTGCGCCCCGGAGCTGAAGTAAGCTACTATCCCGGCGAAGTTGTTGCCCGTATGTCAGATGTTATTGTTATCAATAAAATTGACTCAGCCAGCCTCGAAAACATCAACATCGTACGCGACAACCTGGCAAAAATCAATCCTTCAGCCATTATTGTTGACGGAGCTTCACCACTTTCGGTTGACAAACCAGAGCTTATCCGCGGCAAACGTGTACTTGTAGTTGAGGATGGACCAACCCTTACACACGGTGAAATGAAAATTGGCGCCGGTGTTGTAGCTGCGCTGAAATATGGTGCTGGTGAACTGGTTGATCCACGTCCTTACACCGTTGGTAAACTGAGCGAAACTTTTGCTATTTACCCCAACATCGGAACCTTGCTTCCTGCAATGGGTTATGGTGATGAGCAGGTACGCGACCTCGAGAAAACCATTGAAAACACGCCCTGCGATGCAGTAGTAATTGCTACTCCTATTGACCTGAGCAGGATTGTTAAAATCAACAAGCCCAGTGTTAAAGTAGGATATGACCTCCAGGAGATCGGAACTCCCAACCTTACCGGCATCCTCGATGAGTTTGTTAAAAAACACAATCTGGTTAAATAATCTGAAGCCCCGTTTACCGGGGCTTTTTTTTTAACCATTTATTAACATTGCCCCTGAAAAAAGTAAGGGTTAACTATTTTTGTAAACTGAAAACCAAAACCCGACAGAAAAACATGAAAAACCGGAGCTTAGTATCCATCACAGATTACACAAAAGAAGAGTACATCAGGATTCTCGACCTGGCGGAAGAATTTGAAAAGCAGCCTACACAAAAGATTCTTGAAGATTTTGTTGTTGCCACTTTATTTTTTGAACCCTCCACCCGCACCAGGCTGAGTTTCGAAAGTGCCGCATCAAGGCTCGGAGCCAAGGTCATCGGATTTTCTGATGCATCCAACTCCAGCGTATCAAAAGGAGAATCGCTGAAGGATACCATACTTACGGTAAGCAATTACAGCGATATTATTGTAATGAGGCATCCGCGCGAAGGAAGTGCACGTTTTGCCAGCGAAGTTTCAGGGGTTCCCATCATAAATGCCGGAGACGGCGGAAATCAGCACCCTACACAATGTTTGCTCGATTTATATTCCATACGCAAAACCCAGGGAAAACTCGACGGACTGAATGTGGCATTTGTAGGTGACCTGAAATACGGACGTACCGTACACTCCAATGTAATGGCCATGTGTAATTTCGACACCACTTTCCATCTGGTTTCCCCTATTGAACTGAAATTGCCCAGTTATGTAAAGATGCACATCAAAAACAGTAACCTTCAGTACCATCAATATACAGATCTTAGCGAAGTTATGAAGGTGGCCGACATCATTTATATGACCCGCATTCAAAAAGAACGGTTTTCAGACCCCATTGAGTACGAAAAAGTAAAAAATGCATATATTCTCACAGCCAATATGTTGGAAGGTTGCAAAGAAAATATGCGGGTGCTGCATCCCCTGCCCAGGGTAAACGAAATTACCGAAGATGTTGACTCTACACCACAGGCCTATTATTTCCAGCAGGCACTCAACGGTGTGTATGTAAGGCAGGCTTTGCTGGCTACAATACTGGGTGTTAAATAGTTGTAACTCTTTAAGTACGTCAAAAAAAATGGAAAACCAGGATATAAGAAAAGAGCTGATTGTATCAGCCATTGAAAACGGAACTGTAATTGACCACATTCCCGCCGGGGTAGTTTTCAGGGTAATGCGAATACTCAATCTCGAAGCGGCAAAAACACAGGTTACCGTTGGCTTCAACCTTGAGAGCCGCAAATACGGCAAAAAGGGAATTATTAAAGTGAGCAACAAATTCTTTGAAAACAAGGAGATTAACAAAATAGCGCTGGTAGCTCCCACTGCAACGCTCATTGTTATCAAAGATTATAAGGTTACCGAAAAACGGCAGGTTGCTCTTCCTGACGAGATTTTCGGGCTGGTGAAATGTGTAAACCCGAACTGCATCACCAATCATCAGCAGGTTCCCACACGATTCAGTGTAATCAATAAAGAAGACCTGAAACTACAGTGTTATTACTGCGAGAAAATTACCGCAAAGAACAACATCGACATCATTTAGTTTCAGCGAACCTGTCAATAAGCCCGCCTTCCGGAACAAAACGCCGGTTGGCGGGTTTTTAATCCGAAGCAGTTTGCTTCTGAAAATATAAAAAGGCAAACAACAAACAGATGCCCAGCCACATACAAAAGCTCATCAGCGAAGGAGAACATCAGCAGCTCGACTTCAAATTCGGCATTACCGATTCGAAGAAGATTGCCCGCTCCTTGTCGGCTTTTGCCAACACCGATGGCGGCCGGCTGCTGCTGGGAGTAAAAGACAACGGGGCAATCGCCGGTGTGCGGTCAGATGAAGAATACTATATGATTGAAGCCGCAGCACAACTCTATTGCAAACCTGAAGTGTATTTTGAGATGAAAGAATGGGAAGAGAGCGGCAGGACAGTAATGGAAATTATAATTCCAAAAAGTGCTGAGGCCCCGCATACTGCGCCCGACAAGGAGGGGAAATACCAGGCATATGTGAGAGTTGGTGACCAGAATTTTCCGGCTAATGGTGTTTTGCGTAAAGTCTGGAAAAAGCAAAAAGACCCCAAAGGCGTTTATATTGAATATTCAGTGGCTGAACGCACTTTGCTGGCTTATCTCGAAGTGCACAAAAGAATCACCTTATCGGCTTTCCGCAGATTGTCGGGTTATTCATTGCCCCGCTGCGAACACATACTTGCCGATTTTATGGTGCTGAATATTATACAGATCAATTATTCGGAAACCGGCGTTTACTTTACTTTGCATCCTGAGTTCAGGTTTGAATAGTGAAACAGTTTAAGTTAAAAAATTGAAATGAAGAGAATTGGACTTTTGTCAGATACACATGGCTTTGTTCCTGAAAAGGCTGCTGATTTTTTTAAAGACTGCGATGAAATCTGGCATGCGGGCGATATTGGTAACCTTGATACTGCCAAAAATCTGGCAGGATTAAAACCTTTAAAAGCTGTTTACGGCAACATTGACGGCGCCGACATCAGGTCATTTTATCCTCTATATCAGGATTTTATGTGCGAAGAGGTAAAAGTGCTGATGATTCACATTGGCGGTTATCCAGGAAAATACACCAGAGAAGCCCGTGAATTGATTGAAGAACTAAAACCCGGCTTATTCATCACCGGACATTCACACATTCTGAAAGTAATGAACGATTCAAGGTATCAGTTGCTGCATATAAATCCCGGAGCTGCAGGCAAATATGGCATGCATACGGTTTCAACAATGATGCGTTTCTCCATTGATGGAAAAGACATTCGCGATCTTGAAATTCAGGAACTTCCAAAAAGCGGAAGGACTATCTGAGGCGATCGGCAGCTCTAACTAATTTCTCATCCTTAATAATGCTTCTGTTGGCCAGAATGAGCATAAGGAGCGATATGAGAGTAAAGTAAATCCCGATATACTGCGAATAATCGGCAGTTGCATTCAGGCTGCGGCTAACCAAAGGAACAAAGACAAAGAAAATCAGCGCAACCAACATCACATTCATTAAAATGCCCAGTTTTACAATCTTTGACTGATACCTGCGGTTTTTATACAGAAATATTGAAATGGCTGCAGTAAGTGCCAGCAATCCATTGAAGATGGCCACCGGAAGCACAATTCTTTCATTAAAATCTATTGTATTTTCAGCACCGAGATTTTTCACGTTTGTCAGATACAACTTGTAGTAAACAAATTCTGATGTAAAATCGGCCAGAGGGAAAAAGTAAATGGCAACAAGAGCAGCAAAAGCCACGAAAAGGTAAATAGTCTGAATGCGCTGTATCATTTTGCTTTTATTTTTTTGCAAAGATAATCGTTTTTTACGGCAGCAAAGGAAATGGGCAGAGTAATTAAAATCAAAACTTCCGGGGATTCTTTTTTTCTTAACAGTAATTGCAATTTTGGCGTTGCAAGCAATACCCACATGATTAATGAACATTCAATTTCTCAATAAAACCCGGTAAACATCCTTCAAATCGCGTACCTTTGCGCCGGATACAAAAACCCGAAACATAACAAGCAGATGAAGCTGACTGTTGTTTTTAAAATTGTTGTGGCAGCAACAGCTCTGCTTTTTATTTTCAGCTTATGGCATCGTCAGCCCGACATTGACGATGCATGGATTGGAGAACATGCGTATTGGATGGCTAAGGAAGGATTTGTAAAATCGGAGCTGATGCATGGAATCACTGGTCAGCATATCAGGCATATTGTACATCACAAATTCTTTACATTGCTTGGTGCAGGTTTTATTAAAGTTTTCGGATTCTCACTTTATTCACTGAAATCCGTAAGTTTAGCAGCCCTGATTGTTTTTCTTTTGATTTTCATTCGCTACCTGAATAAAAACTTCAGCAAAGATGCGGTTTGGCTGGGTATCTTGCTGATAACGGTCAATGCACTTGTTTTTCAGTATGCATTTGTGTACCGGCCTGAAATTGTCGTAATGACCTTCGGGTTTGCATCCTTTATTTTCCTGGAAAAAGCAATGCTGAATCCCTTACCTGGAAAATATTTAATTTTCAGCGGATTGCTGGCCGGACTGGCAGCGGCAACCCACCTGAACGGAATCATCTACATTTCTGTCGGAGGATTGATTTTATTATTTAATCGCCGGCCTTTGGCTGCGCTGATTTTCGGAGTTTCCGCCATCCCCGCTGCGGCTGTGTATTTTTACGACTTTACAAGGGAGTACAATTTTAGTTATTGGATGTATCAGATTGCCGATGCACCAGCTTTACACAAAGTACAGGAGCTTCCCGAATTTTTATCTTTTCTTGACAGGCCTTTCAGGGAACAACGCAGGTTTTTGCACAGCCCCAAAGAAATCAGCATGACTGCACTGCTGATTTTTGCACTTATAGCAAGCCGGAAAAAGTTCCTGAAAATCTCTTTCCCGGGTCTGTACCTGCTGTTGCTCGTGCTTTCGCTGATGATTTTTTCAGTTCACTCCACAACAAAATATCTGTTGTTGTATGTACCGGTTATTATGGTTATTGTTGTCAGATCACTTGCTCCCCTGCTTGATAAAGTTGATACAGAATTTGCTGTAAGGCAGCAATCAACAAGATTAAAGTACTGGGCTATTCTGCTGTTGACAATATATCTTGGTATTCAAACTTACTGGAATATCAATAACACCATTTCAAAGTACAATCCTTCAGCAAACCGGGAACTGGCTGTCAGACATTTCGGGAATGAAACTCAAAACCTCAATGTGCTGGCTCCCATGAATTTTATATTCAATGAAATTGAAAATTTCAACAGAATTCAGGGCGACCTGGGCTTTGCAGATATGCAGAAGTCAGGAATTCCAATACACGGAAAATATTTATTGAAATATTCTGACAGCCTGAATCTTGACTACCTGATCATTACCAATGAGTTCAGAGAAAGTTTCGGAATGGATACACTTACTGAGCAGCAGCGCAATTTATCGGGCTTTGTAACCGTTACCCGGAATGATGAATACGAAATATTAAAAAATCGGAATGAATAAAATAAATGGCAGAATAAGCAAGCCCAGGAATCTGATCTGGGACTTTAACGGCACACTGCTCAACGATCTCGGGCTTTGTGTTGAATCAATAAATATACTTCTGACCAAAAGAGGGTTGGATCCGTTGCCTGCTTCAAAATACCTTGACATTTTCACATT
>JANJXJ010000027.1 GCA_024709105.1 Lentimicrobium sp.
GGCACCCAGCATTGTTACGTACATGCTCTGCATATCCTTGAAGTGGAAATATCTTCGGTTGGAAACATCTATTATTATGGTGATCCATACCAGATGAAAAGCAATATTACCGGAAGCGGGAAATTATTGAGGGGGGAGTGAAGATTGGGGATGAGAGGATGTGATGATTTGAGGATTAGCTTTTGTGGGCTCCCTGCGGGAGGATTCATTTAAGCGTGTCGTTGCCTTTCCTTGCTATTATTAAGGTGGAATTTAAAAGACCGGCGGAACAAAAGACTTTATATCCCCCGAAGAAGAAAATCGGTTATATACATGTGTTCAACACCTTCGATGGAGTCTTTCCAGAAATTGTCCATGCTCACTACATATTTGGGGTATTGATCTGATATTGAAAGCAGAGGAGAGAACTCGCGATCTACAGTCTGAGCACTTTCGAGTTTCCAGGCTACCTGAATATAAATCTTTCTGCCCTGTTTTTCAGCAATAAAATCAATTTCACGGTTGTCGAGTTTTCCAATATAAACCTGGTAACCCTGTCTTTTAAGCTCCAGAAATACAATATTTTCAAGTATCCCTGAAATCATGCGGTCTCTGAAACCCATATTGGCATATATCAGCGAAATATCACCGGCATAAAACTTCTCTTGTGTTTTAAGTATTTCCTTCCCTTTTATATCGTACCTCGGAACCCGAAACAAAATGAATGCTCCTTCCAGGGCATACAGGTAATTGTAGATGGTATTAATATCCACACTTCGCTGCTGGTTTTTAAAATAATCTGCCACATTTTTCCCGGAAAATGTATTGCCAATGTTATCAAATGCATAACGAACCACTCTTTCGAGCAATTCAACATCTCTGATTTTATAGCGTTGCATGGTGTCGCGCAAAATTACCGAAGCATAGATGTCATGTACTACTTTGTAGGCAGATTCTGTATCATAACTGGCAGCATGAATCACCGGGAACCCCCCTGTGCGCAGATAGTGCTCAAAAGTATTCAGCTGCTGATCATCAGGTGAATATTTCTCCCTGAAACTAAGAAACTCCCTGTAAGAAAGAGTATATACTGAAATCTGCACATATCGCCCGGCCAGATAGGTTGCCAGGTCGGAGGAGAGTAAATGCGAATTTGAACCTGTTATATATATATCGGCATCAAAATCAACCAGAAAGGAGTTAATGACTTTTTCCCAACCTTCAACTTCCTGAATTTCATCAAGCAGCAGGTAAGTCCTTGCCTCAGGCTTAATCCTCTCTTTTATATAACCATAGAGTTTCTGAGCAGTTTTGATTTCGGCAAAAGCAAAACTTTCGAAATTAACGGCAATAATCTGATTTTCAGAAATTCCTGAACTCAGCAGATCCTCCTTAAGCAACCTTAATACTGTTGACTTCCCCGATCTTCTGATGCCGGTGATGATCTTGATCTGAGGCTTATTGACGAAAGCTTCGAGTTGTTTGGTGTAAACGGGTCTCTTAATCATACTTTTTATGGTTACACCCACAAAGTTAATACATTTTTATGTACTTTTTACAGGTACAGGCACAATAATTTACCAAGTTGCGTTGGATGTTGTATAAAAATGATGGAAGGCTGTGGGAAGATGAAGATGAGAGGATGCGTTGATTAGATGATTAGCAGACTGGCAGGATTGGATTCCCCCTGGAAAAAGGGCAACCCTTACAAGGTTGTTTTGTATGCTGAACCATTAACCCCCGGTTGGGCAAGCCGCACCGGGGGTTAATAAAGGGAAAATCCAAACTGAATTTTTCAGCAGACCCTGATTAAGCTTCTTTATTCATCCAGCCGGTTTTGTCGAGCAGGTAAAACATCAGCGACATTACCACTCCAACTATGGCAGCGAGCGCCATGCCTTTGAGCTGAACAGTGCCAATATTTACAGCCGCGCCGCTCACTCCCAGCACAAAGGTAACTGCACCGGGAACCATGTTGCGGTTTTTACTGAAATCCACTTTTTGCTCAACAAACATTCTGAATCCCTGCACAGCAATAACCCCGTACAACAAAATGGTTATCCCACCCATAACCGGAGTTGGAATGGTTGAAATAGCAGCAGAAACCTTTCCGATAAGTGAAAAGAAAATGGCCAGCACAGCTGCACCCCTGATCACCCAAACCGAATACACCCGGGTAATGGCCATTACGCCAATATTTTCGCCATAGGTAGTATTTGGTGGTGAACCTGCAAAACCCGACAGCAGGTTGCTGATGCCATCACCCAGGAGCGAGCGATGCAAACCGGGCTTTTCCATCAGGTCAGATTCGGTGATTTTTCCGGTTACTATCAGGTGGCTGATGTGTTCGGCAAGCACCACTATACATGCAGGTGCAATGATAATTATGGCATTGAGGTCATAGACCGGTGCATGGAATTTTGGCAATGAGAACCAGGCAGCTTCAGCAATTGCTGTGGTATCTACCATTCCTTTGGCCAGCGCCAGCAGATATCCGGCAACAACAGCCACAAGAATGGGAATTACCTGCATAAAGCCTCTGAACATAAGTGAACCAAAAACACCTATCAGCAACGTAAACATACTTACCAGCAGCACATCGCCCGAAGGGGTAAATGCCTGAACTGTTTCTCCCGGATTGGCTGGCCAAGGCGCAAGTCCGGCCTGCTGTACAGCCACAGGAGCCAGCTCCAGTCCAATGATGGCAACCACAGCACCCATTACTGTGGGAGGCATTACCACATCTATCCATTTGATGCCGAAATACTTCACCACAAAGGATATAGCAATAAAAAACAGGCCAAAAAAGATGAATCCCGATTGCGCGTGATTAAAGCCACCGTAAGAGGAAATAATCAGCATGGCGGGAGCAATAAATGCAAAACTTGAACCCAGATATGCGGGAATACCTCCTTTGGTTACCCAGGAATAAATAAGTGTTCCAATGCCATTCATCAGCAATGCAATTGCAGGGTCAATCCCTAGCAGAATGGGCACCAGTATGGTTGCCCCGAACATGGCTGTAAGATGTTGGAAACTGAGCGGAAGACTCTCCGCCAACGGTAGTTTTTCGTAAATGCCGATGATGCGTCTGGCCATTTTTACCTGTTTTGAGAAGTGAATAATACCTGTTAACGGGAGGGCAATTTACAGCAGTTGCCATGATATTCAATGCGTTTGACAGGGCAGGATTTCAACAACTTTTCAACAAATGACGCAAAATAGCCATGCGCTTGTTTAGCGTGTTCTTTTGTACAGAAAATAAGGGCTTAACACCCTTTACCGGCCTAAAAGGCTTATTCTTGTATAAGGTGAAAATGATTCTTAAAGATCAACAGCAACAATAGTAAGTCAATATTTCAGCCAGACAGCAAACATAACCCTGGAATAATTCAGATTAAAAGTCAGTGTATCAGTATAAAGAATCAGGATACTTCGTATTTTCTGATGAGGTTTAATGTAGGATTATCCTCACTTCCTGTTTTAAAGGCAAGCCAATCTATCATACCCAGGGCAAGTTCATGGGTAAGGAACTCAACCGGGACAGCGGCCAGAAAATGCTCTACCCTGTGATTTCCCTTGCCGCTTTCGGGAGCAGCCTTGCCTTCCTTAATTACGGTTCGCTGCAACATATTTTCCTTAATCTCTACATCCACCATTCCTGCTTTGACTGAGATGGAAAAATAAGCCACTCTGATATTCTTAAAACTCTTTCCTCTTACAAAAGATAAAAAGCGCAGCAAAGGCGTTTTGCGGATGCGGCGGCTCGAAGAAAATATATTCAGATGGTTGTTCAGGTGCGAGTCTTTTGATTTGCCATCAATGCTTCCAAAGTCGGCCCGGCTTTGCACCGGAAGATTGTTTACCCTGGAGGCAAGCTGATACAAATCATCTATAAAGCCAACATAAGCGACCCCAATGGCCTGATAATTCTCGCTGACCTGCAGGCGCTTGCGGTTAATAAACTCTTCCCTGGCTGCAGCTTTTCTGCCGGGATTGTGCCGCTGTTCCTCTTCTTCTAACCAATGTGCCATTGAAAAAAATTGAATTCAGCAAATGTAATAAAAAATTTTCGGGATGCGAGGATGTGTTGATTTGAGGATTTGTTGATGTGAGAATTTGTTGATGTGATGATTAGCTGATGAGCCTGGGTGGGTTCCCTGCGGGAGGGGAAAATGATTAGTGAATGTGTGGATGTGAGGATGTGAGGATTGGCCGATGAGCCTGGGTGGACGCCCCCGCTTTCGCTGCACTACTGCGGGGCGCGCCTGCGGGAGGGGAAAATGATTAGTGGATGTGTGGATGTGAGGATGTGAGGATTGGCAGATGAGCCTGGGTGGACGCCCCCGCTTTCGTTGCACTACTGCGGGGCGCGCCTGCGGAAGGGGAAAATGATTAGTTGATTTGTGGATGTGAGGATGTGAGGATTGGCAGATGAGCCTGGGTGGACTTCCTGCGGGAGGGAAAATGATTAGTTGATTTGAGGATGTGATGATGAGATGATTAGCAGATGAGCCTGGGTGGACGCCCCCGCTTTCGTTGCACTACTACGGGGCTCGCCTGCGGGAGGCATATGAATTGTTACCGGAGCAACATCACAACTCCTTTTTTAGTATCGGTAAGGCCTTTAAAATCAGTGTAGCTGACTTTCCAGCCATACACCCCGGCTTCGCAGCTGCTGCCGTTGTGTGTTCCATCCCAGGCTGCAGCAGGGTCGCTGGTATCGAATACTGCCTGCCCCCAGCGGTTGTAAACTGTAAACCGGTAGTTAAAATTTTCAATGTTTTTTATCAGAGGTTTAAAAACCGGATTTACCCCACCGGGCCTGAAAGCATTCGGACTGATGAACTCTGCATCATTTTTGAGCTGCACCACATTTGAGCGACTTCTCAGATTATCTGAATGCAGGGCTTCTACGTAATATTCGATCCTGCCACTTGACTTTTCAGGGTCATCGTCAATAAAAACCAACTCCCCCGGCGCTGCAGATTTCGGGAAACCGGCATCTACCACACCATCGCGTAAACGGTAAACCTCATAACCTGTAAGGGCGCTGCCCCATCCTTCAAACTCATTCCAGAAAAGGCGTGACACATCGTTGCCGATATCGGCCAATTGCAGAAAAATACTTCGGAAAACCCCCGACTGCGCTACCGGGTTGTTGCAGCGGTCGTAAGCCGTCATCTGATAATAATAGGCTGTGGCATTTACCTCGGCTGTGGTTTCGGGAAGCACCGCCGGGTCGCTGTTCCAGGCAACTGTGCCCATTGGCTGAAGTGTAAGTGGTGAATCTGCCGAACGCATAATTTCAACCTGGTGAATTAACGAAAGCGGCCGGCCCGACACCGAAAGGTCAATGTATTCGCTATTGATTACACTTACATTGCTGAGCAGGAAATCTTCAATCAGTTCGGGATTGGGGGTGGCCTGCACCCGGCAGCTCTCCGAATAAATGCTGCTTGTATTGCCTCTTGCCCTGATGTGATAGGTATATGACTCACCTGCATTAAGCAGTCCGGGATCGGTAAATTCAAGAGGCGAAACAGCTGCACTTACTTCACCCACTTTTTCAGCAGCAGCTCCACCATGAGATCTCCATATCTCGTAAAACCCAACTCCGGAAGACATATTCCGGTATTCATTCCATTTGAGGGTGGCTTTGCGCTGGCAGTTTGACTCAAGGTCAATAATCATTTTTATTGTATTGTGCTGCCGGAAAGTCTCGTAAACAAACTGCCGGCTGCTGATACCGCAGGCATCAATGGCTTTGATAATGAACGTAATGACAGTATCGCAGGGATTCAGGGGATTAAGTTCGGCCGGAAAGGTGTAAGTGTCGGTATCCGGAAGGTCTACAAAATATTCTTCGGGAAAGGTATTGCCGGTGGTTTTAAATTCGATGCGGTATCCGGTTACATCTTCAGAGGGGCTTTTCAGCCAGTGGAGCACCACCTCTCCGGCTTCGGTGATGCTGATGTGGGTAAAGATGGCATCGGCAGGGGGGATATCATCAATAAACTGGTTTTCACCGATGGTAGAAGTAACCGTTTGAATGCCATTGATGTAGGCCACCCGGTAACTCGCTGTAATCAGGTCGCAGGTAGCGTACAAGGTATCGCGGTAGGTGCGGGTGGTGGTTTCACCCAGCAACTCCCAGGCACTTCCATTGATGGAGCGCTCCACCCGATACAACTCCAGCAGACTGGAATTCATTGCATTCCAGCTAAGCAGCGCAACGCCTTCATTAACAGGATCTTTTCCTACTACTATAAGTATTGTGGAAAGCCTGTTGGACATCTGGGATTCGTTAGTCCCCAACATAGTAGTTACATAGGCATCATACCTGAAATCCTGACCATCGGTAACCGGAATCAGGTAGGAGGTGGCAGTGCCAGGAAGATTTACTGACTGATATGTGGTTTCATTTCCTCTTTTGTAGTAAAATATTACTTCATCAGGTGAGCCCGATGTGTTCCAGGTTGCGAATATTGAACCGTCGGCATTAACCGACATGGAAACAAACTGAGGCGGATTCTGGGCAAAGATATTCCCTGCCCCCGCAAGGAAAAGAAAAAGTGGCAGCAGGAATGCAATCAGATATTTACCGGTCTTATATGAAAACATACTCCAAAGATACATAAAAACTCCGAACTCATTGAAGATAACTCAAAACCTGCGGTTTTATTATGGAACACAGATATCGTCTTAGGCCGGGACACGGTTACGCCACCGCCGTTGGCGGGGCTAACGCGAATATGACGGATTTTCACGGATTTTTTCTCTGATCGCTGGCGCGAAACTGATCCTGCAAACGGGAAAACGGGTTAAAGGTAACAATATGTTTCACATGCATCCCGGGATAAGCGGCCTCCGATTACCTCATCAAAAAGTTGCGGATAGAGACATGTTCAATTCCTTTAAAATTGCCGGTCGCGGTTTCATCCATACTAACCACTATTTTTGTGCAGTTGTCGGGTATTGCCAGCAAATTGCCAAACTCCCTGTCGTGGGTTTTGTCGTCGGCAATCAGATATGCTACCTGTACATAGGTTCTATTCTCATCTTTTATGGCAACAAAATCGATTTCCCGGTCATTGTGTTTTCCTACATAAACCTGATTGCCTTCAACAACCAAATGATGATACACCAGATTTTCGAGTACTTTGCCTATGTCTTTCTGCTGGAAAGGAATGATGGCATGGCGCATTCCAAGATCCTCAAAAAAGAACTTATCGCCAATCTCAAATATTTTTTTTCCTTCCACATCCATACGTTTTACCCTATTGATAAGATAAACCGATTCGAGGTAAACCAGATATTCCAGTACCAGCTTTGGGGTCAGATTGATTTTCTGCGCTTTTAAATAGTCACTGATTCGTTTGGCTGATAAAACACTACCGGTGATGTCGGCCAGATAATTGATCAGATCCTGAAGAAATTGCACATTTCTGATGTTAAAGCGTGCAATGATGTCGCGAAGAATAATGGAATTGTGTATGTTGCGCAGATATTCATAAACCACCGCATCTTCCTTCCGAAGGTTAATTAAATGTGGCATACCACCCCAACGGATGTAGGTAAGGAATGATTCTGCACTTTCAGTAAGCTGGTGGAATTGTAAAAATTCGGGATACGATAATGCATGTACTTCAATTTGCACATACCTGCCACTCAGGTAGGTTGCCAGTTCACCCGATAAGAGCGTTGCATTGCTGCCGGTTATGTAGATGTCCCAATCGTCAACTGCCTGCAGGCTGCGCAGCGCCAGTTCGAAATTACTGATATCCTGAATCTCATCAATAAACAGGCATCGTGTACCTGAACCACCTGGATGATTGTCAATATATGCTATCAGATCGCTGTGGGTTCTGATTGACTCAAAACGATAATCCTCCTTATTTATGTAAATGATGGTGGCGCTTTTGTCGCGTTTGCGTATTTCATCCATTACCTGTAACAATACATAACTTTTACCTACCCGCCGCTGTCCGGTAAGTACCTTTATAAGCCCAGCACCAATAAATGGCTCTATCTTGCTGAAATACAGCGGACGGGGAATGTATTTTTTATCCTTCATATTTTTCGTATAAGTAAATGATTATACAAATATACATAAAGTTTTACTTATAAGAAAAAAAATGATGCGAGGATTTGTTGATTTGAGGATTTGAGGATTAGTTGATGGGCTTGGGGTGACTCCCCCGCTTTCGCTGCACTACTGCGGGGCGCGCCTGAGGTCGGGGAAATGATGTGAGGATTTGAGGATTAGAGGAGGAGAGGATTTGGGTGATGGGCTTTAGTAATAGCCCCACCGCATCCTGTGGGGCGCGCCGGAGGGGCGCCCCGAAGTAGGATTC
>JANJXJ010000041.1 GCA_024709105.1 Lentimicrobium sp.
TGTAGCTCGGGCAATTTTATTAATTGCACGAGTTGAAAATTGTCCTGAAATTTTATTTATTTTGCGTCGGGGTTTTTCCCCATTGGAGCTGTTTGTTTTCATTAGTGGTGTTTTGATTTACAAACAGCTTCATTTTTTTCATTCTTTTTACATTGGAATACAGCTTTTTACTAACACCCCGCTGTTAATTGCCATAATCTTAGCTTGACGCGCATGCGAATTCTCGGGATGCATGTGAGACACTGTGGAACAAAAAAAAGTTTAACATACTATATTGCATGACTGATGGTTTGGTGGAGACCTTCCAGGATAAAAACAAACCTGGAAGGTCATTACTTCAAAAGCTAAACCGGGATTACTTCAAACAAGAAGACCTAACAAGTTGGAAGAAAACTTGTTAGGTCAATTAATTTTAAAACAAAAATTCAATTTAGAGATCCAAAGCTCATCGCGTAACAAATCAATAATTGGAAATCATAATCCGCAACCGAACCGCCCTGGGCGGTGAGCTCACCAAAGGTAATCCGCAACCGACCAAAGGCGCGTCCCGCAGTAGTACAGCGAAAGCCGGGGAGCTCACCGGCAGAACCCCGCCGCCGATGGCGGCGCGGTGGAAGGTAATCCGAAATTCGCAACTGCCAGCCTTTCGCGTTGCTCATTCTAAATTGGAAATCCGAAATCGCAAATCCAAAACCCAAAATCCGATACCGATAGCCATCGGTATCAAAATCCACTACCTTTGGCATAACAAATCCATAATAAACCAGCATGGGTTAAATAATGCCTGTCAACAACGGGCCAAAGTACACCATTACAATTCTGTATATTTGCTTAAAAATTAAATAATTGTGAAACTGACCGACTTCTTTGATCAATATACCCTTACCGGGGATCAGCAGAAAATGCTGGCTTCGCTTCAGGATTTTCTGGAAGGTGATGTTCCTTTATTTCTGCTGAAAGGATACGCCGGCACCGGAAAAACCTTCCTGCTCGGAGGCCTGGCCAGCTTCCTGAAAAAAAACAACCGGCAACTCTTTATGCTGGCTCCCACCGGAAGAGCGGCTAAAATTCTATCGCAGAAAACAAATTTTGCCGCCTCTACCATTCACAGGCATCTGTATTCAGGCGAAACCCTTAAGGATACTGACACACACGACGGCAAAGAATACGATACCTTTAAATTATTCTTCGGCTCCTCGGTGAATGACAGCAACAACGATGCCGTGTATGTGATAGATGAATCGTCAATGGTGTCGAATGTCTATACTGAAGATGAAACCCTGAAATTTGGCAGCGGATTCCTGCTGAACGACCTGATGCATTATGTGTTTCCCGATCCTGCAGATACACGCCGGAAAATAATATTTACCGGAGATAACGCTCAGTTGCCGCCTGTGGATATGAACTTTTCACCGGCATTGGATGCCCGTTACCTGAAGGACCAGTTCGGGCTGAAAAGCACAGCTGCCGAACTTTCGGAGGTGGTGCGCCAGAAAGAAAACAGCAACATTCTCTCCCTGGCCTCCTCGCTCAGAAAATCCATTCAGGAAAACCGCTACGGTACCATAGATTTTACTGCCTCCGGCGAAATCAGTGCCATTGAGCAAACCGGGGTAGTAGATGAATACATCAACCATGCCGGGCCATCTTACGACAAAGCCGTAATCATAGCCTACTCCAATGCCAGGGTGTATAGTTACAATCAGATGGTGAGGCGCAAACGTTTTCCGGGCAACGAACTCAAACCCTTAGCCGGCGACAAGCTGGTGGTGGTGAACAACAACTACCTTTACGAAAAACCTTTGCTCAACGGCGATTTTGGCACTTTGCTTCATGCAGATGATCAAGGCATAACCCACAGGGTAAAGGTAACCCTGCCCATGCGCGATGGCAAAGGCAGCTACACCAGCGAAGTACCCCTGCACTTCAGAAAAGCCCGGGTTCAATTCAGCGACAACGAAGGCGACAATATTATAGAATGTTACCTGCTTGAGAACCTGTTGTTCAGCGAAAAACGCGACCTCAGGTATGTAGAAAAGGTGGCACTGCTCAACTTGCTCAAACAAAAATACGGTAAAGAGAAAGGCAATGGATTAAATTTTAAGGACATGATGAAAGCCGACCCCTTTTTTAATGCACTCCGGGTAAAGTTCGGCTACGCCCTCACCTGCCACAAAGCACAGGGAGGTGAATGGGATCATGTGTACGTTAATGCGCTTTCGCCGGGAGGATATAACCACGAGGGATATTTCAGGTGGCTGTATACTGCCATTACCCGCGCCAGGCTCAGCCTGAGCATCATCAACATGCCTTCCGTGGTGGTTACTACCCGGCTGAAAGAAGCCGGCAGCAAACCGGTTGAAGTGATGGCTGCCGCAAACGAAACGGATGATGTTAAACCGGCCTTTGCCAGCAAAAACTTCGAACATTTTACTAACCGACTGATTGAGCAGCTGAGCAGCAGTCACAATTATAAAACCGGTGAAATAAGAGCCATAGCCTATGGCAAACAGTTTACCATACAAAACGAGGAAGGCAGTGCCCTGATCAGATTATTTCACAAAGCCGGCGGCGAGCTCAGCCGGATGGATGTGCTGAACATTAAGCAGATCAGCCCGGAGCGACTGCAGGAACTTTTTGGCCCTTTGATGACCGCCTCAGGTATGCTGAACATTGAAGGCATTTCCGGCAAGGATAAGCAAGCCGTTTACGGAAATACCATCCCGGACCTCGATATACTGCAAAGGCTCAAAGATGAGCTCGAACGGTTGCTGATTCCGGCCGGAATTTCGGTTCAAAAAAAAGAATCACATCCGTATCACGAAATTTATTATTTTGCAAAACAATCGCAATTTGCTTTAATTAAGTTCTATTACAATAATAAACAGCAGTTTACAAAATTTGAGGTCATCGAAAACCGTTCAAATGGACTTCAAACAGACATTAAAACCCTTTTAAACCAGCTTAAACTATGAGCGATTTTTCTACCCTTAGCCGGCAATCAGCCGATTTACGAAAAAAAGGAAACCTTAACGAGGCACTTGATGTATTTAAAAAGCTATTCGAAGGCTTTGAGGCCGATTGCAAGGAGTTTGAGTGGTGGGGATATGCCCAGTGCCTGCTTAAACTCGATCTGTATCAGGATTGCCTTGACATATCGGGCAGAGGATTGGAAAAATTTCCCGAATCGGGATACATTAAAAATGTACATGGCTGGGCATTGTATCATGTAATGATAAAACCCGGGCCGGGCAGCAACCGGGCAGCATTTTTTGAGGCAGCCCGCAAAATTTCCGAAATCAGCAAACCGGGCGATAAATACAGCCCACTGAACCTTACAGCACTGGAGGTGATTGATGTGCTGGAAGACAATTATCAGGAAAACGGCGACACCATTCTTGCCTGGATTGAACGCATGGATGTGGCCGGACTAAAAACCGAAACTTTTTCGTTTGTAAATGAACAGGGCCGCAATGTTGAAATAGCATCTCAGCTCGAAAAATACCATACAGCCCGGGTAAAGGCATTGTATGAGTGCGGGCATTTCGAAAAATGTATAGCTGCTGTTGCCGATGCTTTTGCAGCCATCAAGGCGTTTCATTACGGCAATGATTTGTGGCTGCGCAGGTATAAGGCCCTCTCGCTGAGCGAAACCAATGCCATGGATGAGGCACTTAAGGAATACAGGTGGATATTAACGCGCAAACAGGACTGGTTTCTTAAAAAGGAGATGGCTGAGATACTGATGAAATCGGGCAATGCTGACGAAGCCCTGAAAATGGCGCTCGATGCTTCTGACGATCCCGGCGAAGAAAGTTACAAGGTGAGTTTGTTTACCATGGTGGCACAGCTTTTTAAGGAAAAAGGACTGATGAAAGAAGCAGCAGTTCATGCCCGCCTGTCGAATGCCCTGAGGCACGAGAAAGGCTGGCAAAGCGATCCTGAAGCGCTGGAAATTGAGGCCGGATATGCCGAAAGTGCACAACTGCCCTCCGAAACTGCTGCACTCAGGCACCTGGCCGAAAAAATATGGGAGCAATGGCAGCCCTCGCCCGACAGAATTGCCGGCGAAATAAGCAGAATGCTGCCACATGGCAATGCCGGGTTTATCAAAGGCAACAATGGCAAAAGCTACTATTTTAAAATAAAGGATGTTGCCGAAAAGGGATTAAAAATTGCCGAAGGCCTCAAAGTGAGCTTTGTGGAATCGAACAGCTTCGACCCCGTGCACAATAAGGAGTCGGTAATTGCCGTGAACATCAAAAAAATATAATCTGCATCAAATATATAACATCATGAATGTAAAAAGGGTAAGATTGCTGCATGTAGTATTCAACACACAGATAGAAGCACACGAAATTGCAGCCTTCAGGGGTGCCATAGTCGAAAAAGTGGGCAGGGAACACATATTGTTTCACAACCATCTGGGCAACAACAGCTATATATACAACTATCCGCTGATCCAATATATGCGGGTGGGCCGGAAGCCCTCCATTTTGTGCCTGGGCGAAGGGGTAGATCAGATTTACCGGTTTTTTGTGAATAAAAGCTGGAATATGACCATGGCTGGCCGCGAACTGGACATGAGTGTAAGTTCGCTGAACCTGAAAGAGTATTCGTTGCGCATCACCCACGACCGCCTCAGCTACCGCCTGAGCAACTGGCTGGCGCTCAATCAGGAAAACTATCCGGCATTTATGGCACTTGAAGCACTCACCGAAAAAATTGAGATGCTCGAAGGCATTCTCACAGCCAATATTCTTTCGATGGCCAAAGGCCTGGAGTGGGTAATAGACCAGCCGCTGCAGATAAAAATAAGCGATCTTTCAGCCCCCAAACTGCTCACCTACAAAGGCGTAAAACTCACAGGATTTGATGTAAGATTCAGCGCCAACGTATTTTTACCCAATTACATGGGCCTGGGCAAAGGCGTAAGCCATGGGTTTGGAAGTGTAAAACAGGTGGATAAGTGAAATCTGCAAACAACGATAATATAATTTCTAATTTCTAATTTCTAATTTCTAATGCCTAATGGCTAATGGCTGGTTTCTTAAACTATTTACTCATATATCTTTACCCAACCAAAGGGAGAAAACAAATTCCAATTTTTGCGTACCAAAGTGAAATCCAACCCACTTCGGCGGGTTATCTTTGAATCCTTGAATCCTTGAATCTTTGCGCAGCGGCAGAACCCCCGCCAACGGCGGCGGTAGCGAAGTCCCGCCGGTTCGGCGGGAAATCTTTGTATCCATGAATTATTTAATCTTTGAATACTAGAATCTTTGAATTGTTGAATCTTTGAATCCGCAATCCGCATTCCGCAACCGACCGAAGGCGCGCCCCGCAGTAGTACAGCGAAAGCGGGGGAGCTCACCGAAGGTAATCCGAAATTACTTTTCTCTTGCATTTCCGGC
>JANJXJ010000063.1 GCA_024709105.1 Lentimicrobium sp.
GTCTGGTAAGCAACCCATGCTGCTGAATAAACATAATAGTTCTGAACGTCATCCTTAATCAGCCGGTGATCTTTGAACCAGTCCTTGTTTTGCGCATTATAGATAAGTGCACCGCTGAATATCAGCCATAGAGTAAATAAGGATAGTTTTTTCGAAACAACTGAAATTACCGGCTTAAGTGCCGGTAAAATATTAGTAAGCACAGCCGGTAAAGACTTCATTCGGGTGAAGAATTAATTTTAAAAATCGTTGGTTTCGTAAGGGTTTTTGTTTTGTTTTTTTTGTGCTTCTTCAAATTTTGCGCAATTGGTTTCTACCGACAGGGGAGCTGTTGGTCTTTCGAAGTCGCTTTTTGAGAGGTTTAGCTTGTTGTCGGCATAAATGCGGTTCATATATAAAGCCCAGATAGGCAGAGCCATATTAGCACCTTGTCCCAAAGTTATGGTTCTGAAACGGATGCTGCGGTCTTCACCACCCACCCAAACACCGGTAACCAGGTCGGGTGTAAGACCCATAAACCAGCCATCGGAGTTGTTTTGAGTGGTTCCGGTTTTACCTGCTACCGGGTAATTGATTCCGTACTTATATCTCAAACGTACACCTGTACCACTTTCAACCACGCCTTTCATGAGCTCCAGCATCAGAAATGCGGTTTCTTCACTCATAGCTTCTTCCTGCCGGGGCATAAACCTTGCCAGCACATTTCCGTTTTTATCTTCGATGCGGGTAATAAAAAGCGGCTCGATATAAACACCTTTGGCTGCATATGTGTTCATTGCACCTACCATTTCGTAGAGTGTAAGGTCAGGTGTGCCTAACGAAATAGCCGGAACCGCATCAATAGGGCTTACTACACCCATTTTGCGGGCAATCTTTATTACAGCCATGGGTGAATATCTTTTAATAAGAAATGCCGAAATCCAGTTGATGGAATTGGCGAGGGCTTCCTTGAGCGTCACCATTTCGCCCTGTTTGTAGTCGTTGGAATTGCGGGGCTCCCATCTTCCGCCTTCGGGCAAATCAATACTATATTGTATGTTGGCTACTTTCGAACATGGCGAAAGATCACCCTCCTGCATGGCTAAAGTATAAACAAAAGGTTTAAAAGTTGATCCCACCTGCCTTTTGGCCATTTTTACATGGTCAAACTGAAAGTGGCTGTAATTAATTCCACCTACGTAAGCGCGCAAAAATCCGGTTTGCGGTTCGACCGACATCAGGCCAGCCTGAAGGAAAAATTTGCAATAACGAATTGAATCCCAGGGACTCATAATGGTGTCTAGTTCTCCCTTCCATGTAAAAACCTTCATAGGTACAGGAGTACTGAAAGCCAGATTGATGGAATCGTCGGGCATATCGGCTGCTTTCATTCTGCGATAGCGGTCTGAACGTTTCATGCTGGCAATCATCAGTTTGCGGGCTTCGTCCTTCACCTGACTTTTTGGGAAATCAAAAGGTGCTTCATCGCGTCCTTTCCAGTGTTTGAAGAAAGCCGGCTGCAGTTCACCACCGAGGTGTTCGGCTACTGCTTCCTCGGCATACCTTTGCATTCGCGAGTTAATAGTGGTGTAGATCCTGAGGCCGTCTTTGTACAAATTATAATTTGATCCGTCGGGTTTTGGATTTTTCTCAATCCATCCGTAAATGGGGTTGGTTTCCCACTGCAGCGAATCTTCTGCAAACATCTTCTTGTCGATATAATTTTTGCGGCTGGGCTTTTTGGCCGACATGGCCAGCCTCAGGTATTCCCTGAAATAAGTGGCATAACCCGAAGTGTGGTCCTGTTGCCTGAACCTGCTCATGTCCAGCGGAATCACCCTTATGGAATCGTATTGCTGCTCGCTTATATAATCGTACTTCTGCATTTGATGCAGCACCACTTCGCGGCGCTTCATCGCCCGTTCGGGATTACGAACCGGCGAAAACCAGGTAGGAGCCTTGAGCATACCTACCAGCATGGCTGATTCTTCAATATTCAGTTCGGCCGGGGTTTTATTAAAAAAAGTTTTTGCTGCCGATTTTATGCCAAATGAATTGCTGCCAAATTCAACAGTATTGAAATACATGGCAATAATCTCTTCTTTGGTATAATTGCGTTCCAGTTTAATGGCGGTTACCCATTCCTTAAGTTTGATAAAAACTGTTTCAAAAATGTTGCGGTTGGCTTTGCGCGGGAAAAGGTTTTTGGCCAGCTGCTGGGTAAGCGTACTGCCTCCTCCTTTATTGCTGCCGGTCATTATTCCGAATGTTACCCTGAACAAAGCCCTTACATCAACTCCGGCATGTTTTTCAAATCGGGCGTCTTCAGTAGCTATAATAGCATTTACCAGATTGGGGGACAGGTCTGAATAATGAATATTCGAACGGTTTTCGATGTAATATTTACCCAAAAGTTCCTGATCGGCCGAAATAATCTCGGAGGCAAGGTTACTTTTTGGGTTTTCAAGTTCTTCAAACGAGGGCATAAATCCCAGCAAACCAAGAGATATGGCGGTGAATAACAACACTACAAATCCCATTACCGAAAAATAGGCAATCCAGAAGCGCTTTTGCCACTGTTTTACATCGGGTACTGTTTGTTTGTTCTTTTTACTGTTGACCATTTGATTGATTGTGCTGATCTTTAAGGAGATAATTCTGCTGAAATAACATTTCACCAGCAACTCCGGTTGATTTATTGTTTTTCAAGCCGTAACCCGGCTTCTGAAATGCCTGTGAGTACTTCTTCGCGCATGGCTTGCCTGAGCGAAAGCCTGTAATTGCCTTTCCTCGGAAAAACCAGGTTTTCACGGATAAAAATGCGGTTGTCGCGGTAACTTCCGGTTCCTCTTCCGAGCCAGCTTCCATCTTTCTCAGCCAGCTGACATTCAATGGTATCCTGCGAAAAACCTCCGCCCGGATATTCGGTAGTGAGAAAAAAGAAAATGTTGTTGTATTCGTATGAAGTACTGTTTCTCACATTAATAAAGAAGCGGTAAGCACTGATGGTATCTTCAATGTTCAGGTTAAAAACCAGGGCTTCTTCTGCCGGCCACTTATCTGAAGGAAGGCTCAGACTCTCGTCGAAGAATTTGTCCCTGTCGCAGGAACTGAAAAGTAAAATTGACAATAATCCTGTGACTGCTGCCAGTTTCAGTTTGTTGCAAAAATTGTTCTTCATCTGTTCAAAACGTAAAATATTACTTTCTATTTTACTCTGATAATTTTGTTGTTCGAAAGTACAGCCGGGCTATTTGTCAAACCTGTGCAGGTCGTCCTGGCCTACCACATTTTCAAACTCAACTTTTTTATCCATTTTTCTGGCAAAATCCTCAAGTTTTTCAATACTCTTGCCCTTTTTGTTGGTTTGCATGATCTCTTTTACCTGCTCAACCGGAATGGCCATCAGGTTATTTGGATCTGATTTATAGGCATACCACATGATACCGGCAAAAACATCAATCTTTTGAGGAATTGCATCGCCTTTTGTGGTTTTGAGCATGGTGTCGTCGGGCGGAAAATTTTTAAGCGCTTCAGCATAAGCCGAATATTCGTAATTAAGGCAGCATTTGAGTTTTCCGCACTGCCCCGCCAGTTTCTGAGGATTAAGCGAGAGCTGCTGTATGCGGGCAGCGTTTGTGCTCACTGTATTGAAGCTGTTCAGCCAGGTAGAGCAACAAAGTTCCCTTCCGCAACTTCCAATTCCACCCAAACGGGCAGCTTCCTGCCTGGCGCCGATTTGCCGCATTTCAATTCTTACCTTAAACTCTTCGGCCAGAATTTTTATCAGCTCCCTGAAGTCAACACGCTCATCGGCAGTGTAATAAAATATGGCTTTGGTATCATCGCCCTGGTACTCCACATCGTTGATTTTCATCTTCAGATTGAGTCGTGAAGCGATTTCCCGTGAGCGGAACATGGTTGAATCCTCTTTTTCAACTGCAGTAATCCATTTTTCAATATCGCTCAGCCGGGCTTTGCGGTAAACTTTGCGGATGTCTTCACGTTTGGGGTCAATATTGCGTTTCTTCATCTGAAGCCGCACAATTTCGCCGGAAAGTGAAACAATGCCAATATCGTGGCCGGGATTGGCCTCAACTGCTATGATGTCGCCGGTATGTAAATCTGTTTCACAGTTTGAACGGAAAAATTCTTTTCTGTTATTTTTAAACCTCACTTCAATACAATCGAAGGGTGTATTGCCTTCAGGTACTGGTACATAGCCCAGCCAGTCAAATGCATCGAGCTTGCTGCAGCCATGTTTGAAAATTTTGTCGTTTTTGTGAATCAGACTGGGCTGATGGCAGCAGCCTCTGGAAACGAAATGGTTTTTTTCGGGAGATATCTTGTCCTGTTCTTCCATGGAAAGGTGGATTTAAGTGCTTTGCCAATCTGAGGCAAAGGGTTAATATATTGATACCCAACTTGCGAAGGGCAGATTTGTGATTGTGGCAAATTTACAACAATTGCCTTAAGTTTTACGGATTATTTTAGACAGGAAAAACCAGTATAAACCATTGATTTTTGAATGATACCAGCTACATGGGATCAACATCAACCACAATGCGCACACTTTTAAAATCAGCCATTTCCTGCAATTGAGTTATGCAGCGCATGGCTTCAAATTTAAACTGCCTGCCTTTGGGTCCTTTGTCAATTTTTAGGATAATGTTCTTTATGTAAAGGTTTCTGACTCTTGAAACCATCGGATATTCAGGGCCCAGCATCAGGCCTCCGAAAACAGGTTTAAACAGCCCGGCAAGTGCAGCCGCTGCCTGATTCAGAACATTGGGGTCCTTGTGCCTGAGCGAAACCTGAATTAACCTGCAATATGGCGGATATTTATACTTGTACCGGTCAATAAGCTGCTTCTCGTACATGGTTTTGAAATTATCTTCCGTAACCCATTGCAGGAGAGGGTGTTTGATGTTGTTGCTTTGTATCATTACCAGTCCGCGTTTTTGCTTTCGCCCGGCCCGTCCGCTTACCTGTGCAAGCAGTTGGTAACTTCTTTCAATAGCTCTGAAATCAGGGTAACTGATCATTCCATCGGCATACAGCACTCCAACAAGGCTTACATTGTCGAAATCAAGTCCTTTGGTTACCATTTGGGTGCCTACCAGAATGTCAATTTTTTGAGTCTCAAAATCGCCGATGATGCGCTGATAGGCATATTTGGTGCGGGTGGTATCCAGATCCATGCGTCCGATACTGGCATCGGGGAATAAAATAGCCAGTTCTTCCTCAACTTTTTCGGTGCCAAATCCTCGCATTTTTATGGCAGGGCTGCTGCACGAAGGGCAAATATGTGGCACGTTTGTAGTGTATCCGCAGTAATGGCATTTCAGCTGGTTGATATGTTTGTGGTAAGTGAGGGTAACATCGCAGTTGATACATTCAGGTATAAAATTGCAGGTATCGCACTCCAGCCTCAGCGAAAAACCCCGCCTGTTCTGAAAAAGGATAACCTGCTCGTTCAGAGATAAAGCATTGTCAATCGCCTGAAGCAACTGTGGTGAAAAATGCGACTTCATACGTTTCATCCGGGCTTCTTCTCTGATGTCAACAATCATTATTTCGGGCATCTGAACACCACCATATCTTTCGTTGAGTTCAACCAATTTGTACTTACCACTTTGGGTGTTGTAATAACTTTCAATGGATGGTGTTGCCGATCCCAGCAAAACAGGGCATTCATGAAAAGTCCCGAGCACAGCAGCCGCATCGCGGGCATTGTATCGTGGTGCCGGATCGTTTTGTTTGTAGGAGGAATCATGCTCTTCGTCCACAATGATGAGCCCCAGGTCAGTAAACGGTAGAAACAGGGCCGATCTGGCACCCAGTAAAATCTGAAACTGCTTGGTTTCCTGTTCTCCTGATAAAGGAAGGTTGGCCTTGTTCCAGATTTCAACCCTTTCAAATTCATTGTATTTTGAATGGTAAACGCCCACCTTTTCGCCAAAATACTTTTGAAGCCGTTGTATAATCTGAGTGGTAAGCGCAATTTCGGGAAGCAGATACAAAACCTGTCTTCCGCTTTTTAAAATATTGTCTATCAGCCGGATATAAATTTCGGTTTTACCACTTGAGGTAACCCCCTTTAACAAAACAATATTATTGCCTGCCAGGCTGCTGTTCAGTTCATCAAATGCCTGCTGCTGTGCCTGAGTGAATATAATGTTCCTGATTTCATCGGTTGATTCCTTGTGAATCAGCCTGCTTACATTGCGGGTGTAATTTTCGAGGATTCCCTTTTTTACCAATCCGTCAAGTTGAGCTGCAGTTACATTGGGTGTTTTAAGCAATTCTGCGCGGCTCACTTCAAGAGGGTTGTCCGAAAAGTGCCTGCTCATCTGCAAATATGCCATCAAAGCCTGCAACTGCTTGTAGGCTTTTTTGGTAAGGCGGTCCATTTCGGCATTCAGCAATTCTTCTTCACTGTAAGCTTCCGTAAGTCTGATACAGGTTTCTTTTTTAGGCTTATATTTTTCAGTAATTTCTTCTTCAACCCTCAGAATTCCCTTTTCTATCATGGTTTTTATCAGCGGAATTACCTTTGCCAGCCCGACAATACGGCTCACATCGGTTAGCGACAACACCTGATTGATTGTAAGGGCTTCTACTATCTGAAATTCCCGGTCGGTAAGGGTTTCGGAATCGTTAACGTATTCAGGGTCAATTACAACCCGGGTTTCGCTTGCCAGTTTGTAAGCCGAAGGCAAAGCAATATTCATTACTTCGCCCACCGAACACAGATAATACTGCGAAATCCATTCCCAGAGTTTAAACTGTTTTTCGTTTACCACCGGCACAGCATCTATCACCGAAAGCACATACTTTAATGCCTTCACTTTTGGTATATCGGTGTGTATGCGGCGCACAAGGGCTGTGTAGAATTTTTTCTGACCAAACTGCACCACTACCCTCATACCGGCTACTACCTTACCGTTAAGCTCCTGAGGTATTCTGTAAGTGAAATACCCCGGAACAGGAAGTGGAAGCACTACCTCGGCAAACTGTATTATGTATTCTTTTTCCGGCAATGGCTGATGTTTGTGTTGAGTTTTCAAAGATACAAAGCAGCAGGCTTCATTATGCCAATCTCCTGTTTTTAATTGGCATGATGAATGTAATTGGTCAGCTTTGTAATGATGCCAGATTCATTGCAATGATACTTTATTTGTTGAAAATCAGATGGATAAAGATAGTTCTGGTTAAAATTAAAATATTTTTATCATCAGGAATCTACTGCAGGTGTTCGATTGTTTATAAATTAGTGCCTTGGGAAAAGGATCAGGTAAACTGGCTTTTACTCAGGAATTTGAAAAGCATCAATCACTAAAAAGAAAAAATATGCGCTGGACCGGAAGGAGAGGCAGCTCAAATGTAGAAGACCGCCGGGGTATGGGTGGCGGCAGAATGGCGCTGGGCGGAGGGCTTGGCACCATAGTTATTTTACTGATTGTCTGGTTTATGGGTGGCGATCCTGCGCAGGTATCCGGTTTGCTGGAGCAGGGGGGAGGCCAGCCTGTTGAGACTTCGGCAGCGGAAGATGAAATGGCGCAATTTGTTTCGGTGGTGCTGGCCGATACCGAAGAAGTGTGGAACGCTATTTTTCAGCAATCGGGGCAAACCTACCGTGAACCTAAATTGGTTTTATTCAGGGGCGAGGTTCAGTCGGCCTGTGGATTTGCATCAGCAGCCAGCGGCCCGTTTTACTGTCCGGGAGACGAAAAGATTTACATTGATCTGAGCTTTTGCGATGTGCTGCGCGACCGTTTTGGAGCCCAGGGCGATTTTGCCATTGCCTATGTTATTGCCCACGAGGTGGGACATCATGTGCAGAAACAGCTGGGGATTCTAGAAGAAGTTCAATCTTCCAGAACAAGAATGAGTCAGACAGAAGCCAATGCACTTACTGTTAAGCTTGAACTTCAGGCTGATTTTCTGGCTGGCTTGTGGGCGCATCATGCCGATCGTATGATGGATATTCTCGAAACCGGTGATATTGACGAAGCACTCAGAGCAGCTGCCGCAGTTGGTGATGACAATATACAAATGAAATCGCAGGGAAGAATTGTGCCCGATGATTTTACACACGGAACCTCAAAGCAGCGGATGTACTGGTTCAGAAAAGGCTGGGAAACAGGGGATCTCGCTCAGGGGGATACCTTTAAAAAAGGAGCGGTATAGGATATTGCTGTGAAGTTTTTCTGGATTTTTAAAAATAATTCCACCTGATGCGGAATAAAAAACCTGAAAACAATTACCTCCGGAACTAAAAGCCTGTATCTGGCTTAGAACTTCAGGTCGCGCAATTGCATTCTAAGATGGGCTTTGCGGAGCACATCCAATTTTTCGTCTTTCGACAGGATTGACCAGTTGGCGATCTCATCAAGATTGCGGAAACAACCCACACACATGCCATCCTCGTCGAGGCGGCACACTCTTTTACAGGGCGATGAAGGTTCTTTGCTTTGATGATCGTGGTTCATGGGGAAAATTGTATCAGTGAGAATAAACCTTGTATTTCGCCAAATGTTCATTGCCTGGTACCTGATTTGTTTAAGTGTTTTGCAGAATCCCTTCGTCACAATATTAATATTTGTAAATTTGCAGAAACCATGACTTTTTGTCACTGCAATCGTCTTTAACAAAGGTAAAGTTGGCCAAAATCATTTATAATTTCTGTTTACACCATGCTTGTTAAAACATTCGGAAGCACCATACTGGGAATCAATGCCATTACCATAACCGTTGAAGTAAACGTTGATACGGGTATTCAGTTTTTTCTGGTAGGGCTGCCAGATAGTGCGGTGAAGGAAAGTCACCAGCGCATTGAAGCTGCATTGCGCAACAACGGGTATAAAATCCCTGGCAAAAAGATTGTCATCAACATGGCTCCGGCCGATATCCGCAAGGAAGGTTCTGCCTACGACCTTACCATTGCCATTGGTATACTTGCCGCTTCCGAACAGATAAAGCAGGATAAAATCTCCGATTTTGTAATTATGGGGGAGCTTTCGCTCGATGGCGGACTTCAGCCCATCAAAGGTGCTCTCCCCATAGCCATTGAAGCCCGCCGTCAAGGATTCAAAGGATTTATCCTGCCTACGCAAAATGCGCGCGAAGCTGCCATAGTGAGCGATCTTGAGGTGTATGGTGCCGACAATATTCTGGATGTAATCCGCTTTTTTAACGGTGAAAACACACTGCAGCAGGAGATTGTAAATACCCGTGAGGAATTTTATTCACAACTCAACGACTACGAGTTTGACTTTGCCGATGTAAAAGGTCAGGAAAATATAAAAAGAGCGCTTGAAATTTCGGCAGCCGGCGGCCATAATGTGATTCTCGTTGGTCCTCCTGGATCTGGTAAAACCATGCTTGCCAAGCGTTTACCTTCTATTTTGCCGCCGCTTAACCTGCACGAAGCCCTCGAAACCACCAAAATACATTCCGTTGCCGGACGCATGGCCCGTCATGCTTCACTCATTTCGGTACGGCCATTCAGAAATCCGCACCATACGATTTCTGATGTTGCTTTGGTTGGAGGGGGCTCCAATCCGCAGCCCGGCGAAATATCGCTGGCTCATAACGGGGTTTTGTTTCTCGATGAGTTGCCCGAATTTAAACGAACCGTACTTGAAGTACTTCGTCAGCCGCTCGAAGACAGGCAGGTAACTGTTTCTCGGGCAAGATTAACGGTTGAATATCCTGCAAGTTTTATGCTGGTGGCAGCCATGAATCCCTGTCCCTGTGGCTATTACAACCATCCCGACAAGGAATGTGTATGTGCTCCGGGTGTGGTTCAAAAGTACCTCAATAAAATATCCGGCCCTTTGCTCGACAGGATCGACATTCACGTTGAAGTGGTTCCGGTTCCTTTCAGGGAATTGTCGGATGTGCGTACTTCCGAAAAAAGTGCAGCCATCCGCGAAAGAGTGGTCAACGCCAGATTGATTCAGGAAGAGCGTTATAAAGAATCAGGAGGCATACATGCCAATGCCCAGATGAGCAGCAAAATGTTAAGGACTTATTGCCAGATTGATGATACCGGACATACCCTGCTTAAAAATGCAATGGAAAAGTTGAGTCTTTCGGCCAGAGCTTATGACCGCATTCTAAAAGTTGCCCGAACCATTGCCGATCTGGATGCCAGCGACAACATAAGAACCGAACATCTGGCCGAAGCCATTCATTATCGCAGCCTCGACCGCGAAAACTGGGGAGGTTAATCTCCTTTGAAAACTACTGCACCTAACTAAAATTGCTACCCGATGACTAAAAAAATGTTCATGATTTCGGCTTATCTGAAATATCTGCTTAAAGCCAAATCCCGTCATGGAGTTCATTCTCCTTTTGTTTACGATTTTATAGAAAAGGTGATGCATGATGATGCAGAATACCCTGAATATATTATTGTTGAAAAAGAAATGAAGCGATTGCTTCACAACAGGAATACACTCGAAGTGGTTGATTTCGGAGCTACAGGCAAAAACAAAAATTATGTGGTCCGCTTCAGCAGGGTGAAGGACATTGCCAGACTTACCTCAATTCCGGGGAAACAAGGCCGGCTGCTTTTCAGGATGGTTAAAAAATTTAAACCTCAGAACATGCTGGAGCTTGGCGCTTCGGTGGGTGTAAGTACCTGCTATCAGGCGCTGGGTAATCCTGCAGCTTCATTTACCACCATCGAAGGTTGTGCTTCCGTAGCCTCTGTTGCGCAGAGTACCCTCGATAAAGCAGGTTGCAGTCATGTGAAGATTGAAATGGCAAAATTCAGCAATGTACTTCCTGATGTTCTTTCAAGGCTCAAAAAACCACTGGATTGGGTGTTTATTGACGGCGATCATACCTACTCCGGAACTATGGACTATTTTAAACAAATCATGAATCACAGCTGCCATGGCACAGTTTTGATATTGCACGACATCCACTGGTCGCCTGATATGGAGAAAGCCTGGGAGGAGATAAAAGCTCATCAAAAAGTAAAAGTTACCCTCGACCTGTTTTATATGGGTATTGTTTTCTTTAGAAGTGAGCTTAGCAGGCAGCATTTTGTGCTCAGGTTTTAACAACTATACCATAATTTTTTCTGTTCGCCAGGCATCAAAAGATAAAAATTGGAAGTCAGGCGACAATTATTCTTACTTTTGTTCGTTCAGTAAAAAAAATTAGGTCATGAATCAGGAAGTAATCAGGCTTGACAATATTACCCGGTTTTTCAGGGTAGGGACCGAAGTGGTACGAGCACTCCGGGGCGTTTCTCTGTCAATAAAACGCAACGAATTTGTTGCATTAATGGGTCCTTCGGGTTCAGGTAAATCTACACTTATGAACCTGCTTGGTTGCCTGGATACACCAACAAGCGGCAGTTATTTTCTGAATGGGAAAGATGTAAGTAAACTTCAGGACAACGAACTTGCTGATATAAGAAACAGAGAAATTGGTTTTGTTTTCCAGACATTCAACCTCCTCCCTAGGCTAACGGCATTGGAAAATGTGGCTTTGCCTATGATTTATGCAGGTTTTCCGAAGCCCGAGCGTATTCAGCGCGCCATGCAAGTACTCGATGATGTAAAATTAACAGACAGGGTTAAGCATAAACCCAACGAATTGTCGGGGGGGCAGCGCCAAAGGGTTGCCATTGCCAGAGCGCTTGTAAATAAGCCATCCATCATACTCGCCGATGAACCAACCGGCAACCTCGACTCAAAGACTTCTGTTGAGATTATGGGTTTGATCGAAGAAATTCATAAAGCCGGAAATACAATAATTCTGGTTACTCACGAAGAAGACATTGCGCGCCATGCACACCGGATTATCCGCCTGTCTGATGGTTTGATATCAACCGATGAAGTGAATGCTGAAATCAGGACAATGGGATATTACAAACATACAACTCCGGCAGAATGAACATTCGGAAAGAATGGTTGTTTAGCATTTTTAATTAAAACTTAAACAAAATCATGAATTCCGACTGGAAAATCTATACAAAAACCGGCGATAAAGGAGAAACTTCCCTGATTGGGGGAACACGTGTACCTAAATATCATGAAAGAATTGAAGCATACGGTACACTTGACGAGCTGAATTCATTTATCGGGCTCATCCGCGATCAGGAAATAGACCAGCCCACCCGCGAATTGCTTATTGAAATACAGGACCGTATTTTTACTGCTGAGTCGCTGCTTGCAGCCGATCCTGCCAAAGAACTGAAAACTCTGCCACTTCTTTTTGAATCTGATATACAGCTACTTGAGGATGCAATTGATGAAATGAACAAGCATCTGCCAGAAATAACCTCGTTCATACTACCGGGTGGTCATCAGGCAGTGTCGTTTTGCCATGTAGCACGTTGTGTGTGCCGCAGGGCAGAGAGGATAACCATTAAACTTGTGGAGAATCAGCCGGAAACTTTAATGGGAGACATCGTAATCAAGTATCTGAATCGTCTGTCTGATTACCTGTTTGTACTGGGCCGTAAGTTCACTAAAGACTTTAATGTTGTTGAAACTCCCTGGAAAGCAAGACTTTAGAAAAAAGTTTAAACAGGTTTGAACCAATATGGTTTTGGTATTGTTTTTGACTTGCTTTTGATAGAAATTAGATTATTTTTGCAAAAAATTAACCCGTTAATTTAACTACTGATGTACTGGACATTAGAATTGGCCTCGAAGCTCGAGGATGCTCCCTGGCCGGCTACCAAAGAAGAATTGATTGACTTTAGCATCAGATCGGGAGCCCCGATGGAAGTTATTGAAAACCTTCAGGAAATTGAGGACGAAGGCGAAGTTTACGACAGTATTGAAGACCTTTGGCCAGATTATCCTTCAAAGGAAGACTTCTTCTTTCATGAAGATGAGTATTAATAAGAACCTATGCCGCTGACAAAATGTCGCGGTTTTTTTTTGTATTTTTTTTCGGCAGTCTGGCTTCAAAATCATGTTAATAAGCCAACAGGGACTTCATAAATCTAAAAATTACGCTAACTTTGCACCTTTGGGTATTTGCGGCACGTTTTATGCTCATTAGCACCGTGCCCGGCACCTATCAACCTTAAATTTACTGCATTTAATGCAAAATTAGTTCCAACATGTTGTCATTTCTCAAGAAATTCCTCGGCACCAAATCCGACAAAGACATCAGGGAAATCACCCCTGAACTCAATAAAATCAAAGAAGTTTACCCTTCCATTGAAAAACTGTCAAACGATGGCCTCAGAGCCAAAACCCTCGAATTCAGGCAAAAAATAGCGGCTGCTACCGAAGAAAAAGAAAAGCAGATTGCTGAATACAGAGATCGTATTGAAAACGATCTTGAAATGGATATGGATGAGAAGGAGAAAATCTATGTACAGATTGATAATCTGGTAAATGAGAATTATCAGATTACTCAGGATGTTCTTAATCAGATACTTCCGGAAGCTTTTGCAGTAGTTAAGGAGACTGCCCGTCGTTTTAAGGAAAATGGCAGTATTGAAGTTACAGCATCACAAATGGATCGTGATTTGGCAGCTGTAAAAGCGCATATTGAAATCATTGACGACAAAGCCATTTATAAAAATCAGTGGACAGCCGGAGGCAATCTCATCACCTGGGATATGGTACATTACGATGTACAGCTCATAGGAGGTATCGTACTGCATCGGGGAAAAATCGCTGAAATGGCGACCGGTGAAGGAAAAACACTCGTAGCAACACTTCCCGTATATCTGAATGCACTGTCCGGCAAAGGGGTGCATGTAGTTACAGTAAACGACTATCTTGCAAAACGCGACTCGGAATGGATGGGAGTCTTGTATGAATTCCATGGCCTTAAAGTGGATACCATTGACAAACACGAACCCAACTCCGAAGCCAGACGCAATGCTTATCTGGCTGATATTACCTTTGGTACCAACAATGAGTTTGGTTTTGATTACCTGCGCGACAACATGACCCGTAACCCCGAGGAAATGGTGCAGCGCCCGCATAACTATGCCATTGTGGATGAGGTGGATTCGGTTTTGATTGACGATGCCCGTACTCCGCTTATCATTTCGGGTCCAACCCCAAGAGGAGACAATCAGGAATTTGACCAGTTGAAACCTGAAATCAGGAAACTTTATGAAGCTCAGCGAAATCTGGTAACCAAACTTCTGGCAGAAGCCAAATCATTACTTACTGAAAATGCCACCTCCGAAAATGAGAAAAAGGGTGGTGAGCAGCTTTTCAGATCTTACCGCGGTTTGCCCAAAAATAAAGCTCTTATCAAATTCCTGAGCGAACCTGGCATGCGTGCCCTTATGCAGAAAACTGAAAATTTCTACATGCAGGAACAGTCGAAAAACATGCACATTATTGATGATGAGCTCTTTTTCGTGATTGATGAGAAAAACAATACAGTTGAACTTACTGAAAAAGGAATTGACCTGATTACTGCTTCCTATCAGGATTCAAAGTTTTATATTCTTCCTGATATTGGAGCCGAAATTGCAGAACTCGAAAAATCGGGTTTGAATGAAACAGAAAAGCTTGAGAAAAAAGCTGAGCTCATGCGCGAGTATTCGGTTAAATCGGAAAGGGTTCACACTGTTAACCAGCTGCTTAAAGCATATACTCTCTTTGAGAAAGATGTGGAATATGTGGTTATGGACAACAAAATCAAAATTGTTGACGAACAGACCGGCCGTATTCTGGAAGGAAGACGTTACAGCGATGGTCTGCATCAGGCCATTGAAGCCAAGGAAAATGTTAAGATAGAAGCTGCCACCCAAACCTATGCTACCATTACCCTGCAGAACTACTTCAGGATGTACCGCAAGCTGGCAGGTATGACCGGTACTGCCGAAACTGAAGCCGGGGAGTTGTGGGACATCTACAAACTTGACGTAGTTGTAATTCCTACCAATCGTCCTGTTATCCGCGCAGACCGCGAAGATCTGGTTTATAAAACCAAGAGGGAAAAGTTTAATGCTGTGGCTGATGAAATAGTTTCACTCATCGAAAAAGGCCGCCCGGTGCTTGTGGGTACCACTTCGGTTGAGACTTCAGAATTGCTCAGCCGTATGTTAAAACTCAGAAACATCAAACATAATGTACTCAATGCCAAGCTTCACCAGAGAGAAGCCGATATTGTTGCAGAAGCCGGACAGGCAGGCACGGTAACCATTGCTACCAACATGGCAGGTCGTGGTACCGACATTAAACTTGGTAAAAGTGTTAAAGAAGCAGGTGGTTTGGCCATTATAGGTACCGAAAGACATGAATCCCGGCGCGTTGACAGACAGCTGCGCGGGCGTTCAGGACGACAGGGAGATCCCGGAAGTTCACAGTTCTTCGTATCGCTTGAAGATGACCTCATGCGTATGTTCGGTTCTGAGCGAATTGCCAAAATCATGGACAGGCTCGGACTGAAGGAAGGTGAAGTGATTCAGCATTCCATGATCACTAAATCTATAGAAAGAGCTCAGAAAAAAGTTGAGGAAAACAACTTTGGTATAAGAAAGCGTTTGCTGGAATATGATGATGTAATGAACTCACAGCGCGAGGTAATTTACCGCAAACGTCGCCATGCACTTTACGGAGAGCGTCTTGCTGTTGATATTTCCAATATGATTTATGATGTTTGCGAAAACATAGTTTCTACTCATCACGAAGACCGGGATTTTGAAGGATATCAGCTTTCGCTCCTGAAAGTCTTTGCAACAGAACCCGAAATTACTGCTGATGAATTCCAATCAGGCAACAAACAACAAATTGTTGATGACCTGTTTGAACGTGTTTACAAAAACTACCGATTAAAGAGCGAGCATCTTGCCGAAAGGGCAATGCCTGTCATCAAAGACATTTACGAAAATCATCCTCGTTACGAAAACATTGCCATTCCCATAACCGATGGCATTCGCACCATGCAGGTAGTTGCCAATCTTAAGAAGGCATATTTCGACAAAGGCCGCGAAATTAACCTGGCCATCGAAAAAGGAGTGACTTTGGGAGTTATTGACGATGCTTGGAAAGAACATCTGCGCGAAATGGATGAATTGCGCAGCTCGGTTCAAAATGCTACCTATGAGCAGAAAGATCCGTTGCTTATCTACAAATTTGAATCCTTCGAGTTATTCAAAACATTGATTCAGAAGGTAAACAGGGATATCACCTCGTTTATAATAAAAGCGAACCTGCCGGTTTCTGAGTCGTCGCAGGTAAAAGAAGCTCAGTTGCCACGCAGAACCGATAACAGCAAGCTCAAGGAAGAACGTACCGATATGTTGAGTCAGGCCGGAAGAACCTCTGAAGTACAGACAACTTCACCCATAAGGGTTGAGAAGAAGGTCGGACGTAACGACCCCTGCCCCTGCGGTAGTGGTAAAAAATATAAAAGCTGCCATGGGATTGCCGAGCAGTAATAAAGTTTTTACATATCTTTAGGCCTTGTTTATCAAACGGGTTAACGGATCGTTTCTGGCTCGGCCTAATAGTACAAAGCCTTACAGAAATGGTCCGTTCCGGAAGTTACTGACAACAACGAAAAACTACTTTCAGATGAAAAGAACTCTACTCGCTTTGCTGCTTGCAGCATTTACAGGCCTGAATGTTACTGCTCAGATTGCTTACAGCCCGTTTCTGGATTCCATTATCCAGCTTGCCGACGAGAATTCAGTTATGCTGCTCACCAGGCAGTTGGCCGGGGATACCAGTGTAACGGTTGATGGTCAAACCTATACCATTACTTCTAGACATTACAACAATCAGGGCAACTCCCGCGCTGCTGATTTTATTTTCTCCAAATTTGTTGAGTACGGTTACACTCCCGAAATCCATACATTTAGCAATGGCAGGGGAGAGAACGTAATAGCAACCAAAATTGGCACTAAATATCCCGAAAAGGAATTTATCATTTGCGGACATTACGACAATATGCCTTCGGGCAACAATTCTCCCGGTGCCGACGATAACGCTTCGGGTACTGTTGCAGTAATGGAAGCAGCAAGGCTTTTTGCGAACCTTGACTTTGATTATACCATAAGATTTGCAGCCTGGGATGAAGAAGAAATCGGGCTGGTAGGCAGCTATGCTTATGCCCAAAGAGCAAGTAATCTGAATCAGGATATTATCGGGGTGCTTAATCTCGATATGATTGCCTGGGATTCAAATAATAATTTTGTTTACACCATCGCAACTAATACATTATCGCAGGCATTTACCAACGATTTTATCAGTACAACCAAGCTTTATCAGCCGGTTCTGAACCACAATTATTACTACACCACAGCCAGCGATCACGCATCATTCTGGCAATTTGATTATCCGGCCATGCTGGTAATTGAGGATTGGTATGATTTTAATGCATATTATCATACACCCGGTGATGATATTGACATACTGAATGTGCCATATTACCTGGCATTACTCAGGGCTTCCATTGCAAACATTGGCGCTCAGGCCTGGGATCAGCGGGTGTATATAAATCACGATCCTGTAGTTTCGGGAAATTCAACCGGGCCGCGCGAAGCTGTTTTCCAAATAAGCAGTAACCAGGTTATTGATGTTGAAAACTTTCCTCCAAGGCTTTATTATTCAGCAAACGGTGGTGAATTTGAATTTGTTGAACCCACTGATATCTATTTTAATTATTACACTTTTCAGATTCCTGGTTTCCCGATGGGGACAGAGGTGAGATATTATGTTGCAGCTCAGGATTCTGCGGCACGATTGGTTGCTACACTGCCTGCCGGTGGAAAAGGAATAAACCCGCCAGGTTCAATATCTCCGGGAATTTATTACAACTATATGGTTGACAATATCTTTTCTGTGGACAATTGTTCAGGTACCACTCCATTGGCCATTGCCGACAATGACAATACCTACGATTACATTACCGTAACATCCCAGGGTACTGTGCTTGACCTGAATGTAGCGGTTGATATCACCCATTCACGAACCGGCGACCTCAGGCTGATTCTGACAGGCCCGACAGGTTCTGTTTCGCTGCTCAGCGATCGCAACGGAGGTAATGGCGACAATTATACACAAACCACTTTTGATGATCAGGCAACAGTTTCCATTACAGAAGGAACACCACCATTCAGCGGCCGTTTCAGGCCCGAAATGGCGCTAAGCACCTTTAACAACAAACCCATGAATGGCACCTGGACTTTCAGAATCAATGATGGAGCCATCAGCAATACCGGAACCTTTAATTCGTGGTGTTTGCATTTCCAGTTCAGGGATATCAGCTCTTCTGCCGGTTACGATAAGGTTAGTAACAAAGAGGTACTGAGCCAGAATTATCCCAATCCAACACAAGGAATTACAAACATTGAGTTTACACTCGAAAAACCTGAGGATATTACGCTTGCAGTTTACAACCAGTTTGGGCAGGAAGTTGCTGTGCTTGCCAAAGGCAGGTATGAAGCCGGAAATCACCTGATTGTTGCTGGTTTAAAGAACCTGAGCAGCGGCAGGTATGTGTATCGTTTGATTACAGGAAATGGTGTTTTTTCGAAACCTCTGGTTATTGTAAAATAATTCAAAAGAACTAAAAATTTTAAATTTCAGAATGAAGTACAGGAGAATTCTCTTAAAACTCAGTGGCGAAGCCCTGATGGGTGAACAACAATATGGCATTGATCCTCAGCGGCTTGCCATGTATGCAGGCGAGATAAAGAAAGCTGTGGATAAAGGGGTAGAAGTTGCGGTTGTAATCGGAGGTGGAAATATCTTCAGGGGGATGCAGGGCGCAGCCAAAGGTATGGACAGGGTGCAGGGTGATTATATGGGGATGTTGGCCACAGTAATCAATAGCATGGCCATTCAGGCTGAAGTTGAAAAATGCGGTCTTAAAGCAAAATTGCTTTCAGGCATTGCGATTGACCCTATTGCTGAATCTATGAGCCGCAGAAAAGCTATAGATTACCTGAAACAGGGATATGTTGTTGTTATTGCTGCCGGTACAGGCAATCCTTTCTTTACTACCGATAGTGCTGCTGCATTGCGAGCTGTTGAGATTCAGGCCGATGTAATTATGAAAGGCACAAGGGTAGATGGTATTTATACCGCTGATCCCGAAAAAGATAAAAATGCAGTGAAGTTTGATACCATTACCTTCGATGAGGTGTATGAGAAACAACTCAGCGTGATGGACCTTACTGCAATCACCCTTTGTCGTGAAAACAAACTGCCGATTCTGGTGTTCAATATGAACATTGAAGGGAATCTGCAGCGGATTATTGAGGGTGAAAACCTTGGTACTGTTGTTGCCGGGTGAAAAACATTCCTTTAAGCTGCTCTTGCGAAAGCCTGCATGCTTTTGTATCTTTGCACACGTTTTGCCGAAAGGCACTCAAGGATGAATTATTCAACACTTCCAGCATATGAACGAAGAAGTAAGATTTGTACTCGACGAAGCCGAAGAAGGGATGCAAAATGCACTTGCCCATCTGGATAAGGAGTTTCAAAAGATAAGGGCAGGGAAAGCAAGCCCGGCCATGCTTGATGGAGTAAGGGTGGATTATTACGGAACCATGTCTCCCATTGATCAGATTTCTAACATCAATACTCCTGATCCACGACAGATTATAGTGCAACCCTGGGAAAAGTCAATGCTTGGCCCGATCGAAAAAGCAATTATGGCCGCCAATCTTGGATTTAATCCGCAAAACAACGGCGAAGTTCTCAGAATTGCTGTTCCCCCGCTTACCGAGGAAAGACGCAAGGATTTGGTTAAAAGAGCAAAAACCGAGCTCGAAAATGCAAAAGTTACCATTCGTAACATCAGGCGCAGCGGTATTGATGCAGGAAAAAAACTCGAAAAAGAAGGAATTCCTGAAGACGAAATCAAACAACTCGAAAAGGAAATTCAACTACTTACCGACAAATATTCCGAAAAAGTTGACAAACTGTTTGAGTTAAAAGAAAAAGACATCATGACAGTGTAAACAGATTTTCAATTGCCATATTGAACTTTAAGGGCCGGATGTATTTTTATCCGGCCCTTATTATTAAAGGAAACTTTATGAATGGAAATTTTTCCTGTGCAATGGCAATAAATGATTGCTTCGCTATTGCAGGTTGATTTCAATAAGTTTGAAAGCTTCTACATATTTTCCGTTAGTTTTCTAACCAATCTGAATTCACTGAAAAATTCCCGTGCAATTACTCTTAAAACAGTATATGCCGGGACTGCAAGAATCATCCCGGTGATTCCGAACAGGCTGCCGGCAATAATAATTACCAGAAAAATTTCGATAGGATGTGCTTTTACACTTGTGGAGTAGATGAGTGGTTGAAGTACCATATTATCAATAAGGTTACTTACCGAAAACACTGCTGCAATGGTGAGGCTGAGTGGCAGAATAGATGTATATGCCCCTAAGGAAAGACTGCTGATAATACCAATGATAATACCAATGGTAGCCCCGATTAATGGCCCCAGATAAGGAATTACATTCATCAGCCCGCCTATAAAACCTATCAGAAGAGCATTTTGCACTCCAAAAACAGTAAGCCCAAGGCTGATGAGTGTTACCATTGCAGTTAACTCCATACACAATCCAAGAAAATAACGGGTCAACAGCCTTTTTACTTCGCTCAGAATGCGGGTGGCAGCCTCATTGTATTTAAGCGGAACAAGAAGCAGGAATGAATTATAAAACAGGTTGTCGTCTTTCAGGAAGAAAAAGGTAATAAACAGGATTGAAAATACGGCCATCACAAAAGAGCCGGTAAACGAAATCACATAATTAAAGGCATCGGCAAATGTAGCCACACTTAAAATTGACTGAAGCTTTTGAACCAAAGCATCTTGTATTCCTTCTCCTTCAGGGATGATGGCCAGATCATGTAAGGTTGTGTCAATCCACATGAGTGGTTCTTTGAAAGCATTGGCCAGCGATTGAGTATCAATGGCTGCAATTATTCTGGCCTGCTGTGCAATAAGCGGGACAAAGATGGCTATAAATGAAACCGCAATTATAACCATAATTGCCAGGGTGAGAAAAGCACTCACAGCATGAGGCATCTTAAGTTTCCCGATGTTCAGTTTATCGAAGAAATGTACCAGTGGCCGGCCGGTAAAAGATAGAACAGCAGCTGTAAGTATATAAAAAACTATTCCTGAGAAATACCAGAAAAACAAAAGCAACACAACAGCAAAGGAAATTCCCAGCACAAGTTTTACGGTACGGTTCATGGTGTTAAAATTTAAGCTAAGATACAATTGATTAACAAACCATAAAAATGTAATGCAGTAATAGTGACAAAAAAGCTGCTGAATACATGAAAAACTGACCAGCCATTATTAAAGATTAAAACCCATTGTAATTTTGAGATAGAAGTTTTTGCCCAAATTTTGATTACTGTAAGCCCCGGCTCTGTAAAAGACTCCAATGCCGAGTGAAGAAATTTGCGAACTAAGCATGTTATTCATGATTATTCCGCTTTCGAAATAGCCCTTTTCCATAGTTTTGAGTTCTGCATATCTGTGTACATTCCTGTTTTTCAGCGACCCAATACCTGCATTCATTACAAATCCGGGCTCCGGTTCAAAATTTCCTTCGCTTATCATCAATTTTCTGAAGGTGTGTGTAAAGAAAACCGCGGCAAATTTATCGTTGAGAAATTCACCTGGTTTCATGGTTACAAAACTAAAGGGGGCATAAAGAGAAAACTCATTGCCTGATCCGCCTCTTCCGTTTATGAGCTCCTGCATTGGAACCTTTCCGTCAACGCTGCTGGCGGTTATCCAGATATTGGATTTTCCAATGAATCTGAAGGAGGCTGTGGCTTTCATTTTGAAGTCCCATCGGTTATTGACAAATTCACCGCCCAAAAAACCGGGTTCGCTGCGGGTATACTGCAGCCAAACCACCGGATAACGGGTGCCTGTTGAAACCTGATTGTAAGCGTCTCTGATAAACTTTTCGCCCCAGGCAAATTTCATCCCGACAAAGAACTTGCCATACTGATGCCTCTGTGTCAGCACTGATAAGCCTTCAGTTGCTTGTGCGAAAGCGTAATCGTAAAGCGGTTTTTTGTTTTCGCTGCTGATACCGGCTCCCGTTTTGACAAAACTAAGCATTCTGAAAATTACAGCAGCTGAATAGCTCTCAGTCAAATCCATCTGCTCAACGTATAAATTCCTGAAGTTGTTGTAATTGAAACTACCTGCCTGGTCGTCGAAGAACTTTGTTCCGGCAGATTCGGTTACATCATAGGAATAATCTAAGGCCAGATCAAAATTTCCATATCTGTTCAGTTTCAGCTTGAGGGATGCACCATATTTGGCTTGTTTGTCTTTGAATCCATATCCCCAATAGCCCCCGGCTTTAAAAAAACCTGAAAGTTTGTCGCTGCTCCATAAACCGATGCCTCCGTAAAACCCTTCGTGTTTATTATAGCGCATAATCCGGTTAAGGTCAATTTCAAGATAACCTATTGGAAGTCGTCCCGAAGTAAGTGCATGTAATCCTTTAACCTTTTTGTCAAGATGATTGGCCCGGCCAAGGCTATCAATGATTCTGTATGTATTTTTCTCGCGCAGATCGAGTGAATCAATTCTGTATTTTGCCCAAAAATCCTCATTTCGCGATGCTGCTTCAGGAACAATAAAGGCGGAAAGGTTTGCCGGTGCTTTTTTTATTTCAGGATTATTCAGCTGAATATTACGGCGATAGCTTTTGCCATATCCTGTTGGCTGGGTTCTGTTTACGTTAATATTTTTAAATGTTATTTCAGTATTCAACTGAACCGGAAACCATTGTTTTCCATCAATCAATTCATACAATTGCTGAATTTTTATCCCAAACATTTCGCTGGCTTTCGCGGGTTCGGCTATAACATTGCTAATTGCCCATCCGTTTGAACTGATATAAACAAGTCCTTTAAGACCATCGAAGTTTTTGCCTTTGCGGGGTTTGTATTCGATAATAAAGGTGGTATCACTCTGATTATTAGCGTAAATAGTGTCGCGCAGGCTAAAAAAGTAATGATTCCATGAGTTGGGGCTAATTGGATTTACATAGTTCAATCCGGCAATGTTTATGGCATCGTCGTAAAAAGAAGTTGACTGAAGTTGAGAAATCAGGAAAAGAAATAATGGGTCCTTTAATCCCGAAATACGGGTGGCGATCACATTATCGAAACTGCGCCCGGGAGCAGTATAGCTGTGCTCCGAAACAGATTCCATCATAAACAGGTGCTGTTTTTCAATGGTGTTAAGCAATCTTATATCTGATGAATCAGCATGCAATGAGATGTCTTTTTTCAGCGAATCGGCATTTACTGAAAATACCATTTTATCATACGACGTAAAAGTATATGAGGGGATGTTTGCCGGATTGTTTTTTTTGCGATTGGCAACTGCATTGCGAATGATACGATGCGCTGGATTTTCGCCGGCTTCAATCAGTACTTCCGGCAACTGAAGATTTTCCGGCGACATAATAATATTCAGATTGGAAGCAGAAACCTCAATAAAAACGGGTTTGTATCCCACATAGCTGAACCTGAGGCTTTTTACAGGAGCGTCTGAAGTGAGGCTGAAACGTCCGTCAATATCACTTACTCCCCCGTGCCGCCCATCGTTAATAATTATATTCACAAAAGCCAGCGGAACTCCTGTCAATGAATCAGAAACCCGCCCCTTAACCTGATAATTTTGCGAAAATAGCCCGGTAAATGCGAAAGATGTTTGTAAAATAACTAAAATCATGAACCTGTTCATGGATTTCACAGAGTTTATTTTGATATTAAGCGCTGAAAAACAAGTAAATAAACTCATTTTTAAAATTTTACATAAAATTGATATTGATTTTTTTGAAAATCGCCCGGGGTTGGTTAATTTTACAGTCAAACCTTTTTGTTTTCATTGAATTATTAACGAAAACCTTTGGCCTGAACACAACTGAAGTCCACAAAATTAATTGATTTCATCCGATAGAATTCCATTTTACGAAATTAATTCAACAGGAATTGATTTTATGAAGAATAACCTTCAGAAATACCTGGAAAAGCAAGTGCTGCAGTTCGGGGCAAACTTCAAACAGGTTTGCAGAGATTCTGATGCTGATGCAGTTCATGATATGCGCGTGGCGGTTAAACGGCTTCGCGCACTTGAAGTACTTGCCGGTAAAGTTGCTCAAAATCAGATTGATCCGGAAGCATCGGGGGAATTGAGGCATCTCTTTAAACTTTCGGGAAGAATAAGAGATATGCAGGTTCAGCAACAGCTTTTGGATTTGATGGCTGCTAAATTGAATACCAGTTTTGGCGAGTTGGCTGCTTATCTCAAAAATTCTGAAAATAAATCAATAAGTAAGTTTTCTGAATTTACAGGCAAACACTCCGATACCGATTTCACCGGAAACCTTGTTAAAGAGATTGAGAGGATATTTAATACGGCTGCTGATTCTGATTTGACCTCAGGTGTAAAATCAGTAGTCGCTGAAATAATTGAAACTGTAAGGTTAATGAAAACCGATCAGAAGCACGAAGAGTATTTGCACGAAATCAGGCGAAAACTGAAACAGTACAATTATTTGCTTAGTGTTTACGACAAGCAGTCCTCAGATTATCCTGAACTGCTCAGCACTCTTCAGCATCTTGAAAAAGCAAACAATCTGCTGGGCGAATGGCATGATCTGGATGTTGGCAGAGAAATACTGCTCAAATTTCTGGGAAACAAAACCGGGAGTAGTTTTACATCTTATAACAGATATATGCTGCTTCTTGAAACCATTGCCTCGGAAAAGCAAAGGCTGCACCTGGCAATTATAGAACTTCTCGAGAAGGAGCTGGGGATTTAACCGGGCTGTGCCGATTGCTATTTAAGCTTGGGATTGTTAAGGTGCCGTTCAGAATCCCTGATGGTTTTCTTTTCAAGGTTTTTTTCCAGGGCAAGGGTCAGGTCAACGCCGGTTTGATTGGCTAAGCATATAAGCACGAAAAGTACATCGGCCATTTCGTCGGCAAGATTTACTGTTTTGTCACTTTCTTTTTCCGATTGCTCACCATATCGTCTGGCCATAATTCGAGCCACTTCGCCAACCTCCTCCATCAAAATGGCAGTATTGGTAAGCTCATTAAAATACCTTACTCCGGTGGATTTGATCCATTGATCAACAGTTTTCTGAGCTTCAGAAATATGCATAATGCCGTGTAATTAAAATGATTCCTTTGTGGCCGTGAAAGATCTGCTTATTTGACCTCCAGTTTAAAACCTGTGCCGTGTACATTCTGAATATTAACGCCGGGTTCATGTTTGAGGTACTTTCTAAGCCTGGTAATAAACACATCCATACTGCGGCCGTAAAAATAATCGGTTGAGCCCCAGATTGCCGAAAGTGCGGTATCGCGTGGCAACAGATTGTTTTTGTGCTGGCACAGCAACTTGAGCAGGGCGTTTTCCTTGGGGGTGAGCTTTTGCTCTTTTTCGCCATTGACAAGAACCATATTTGCCGGGTCGAACCTGGTAGAACCAAGTTCAAAAGTATCGGTTCTCGGGCGCATGTTCTGGTTCAGGCATCTTTTCAGAATGGCTTCAATCCTCAGCGCTAGTTCTTCGCTGCTGAAAGGCTTTGTCATGTAATCGTCGCAACCGGCTTTAAATCCGTTGATGCGGTTCTCGCTCTGATTCAGTGCTGTAAGAAATATAATTGGCGAAAACTGATTTATTGCTCTTATTTCGCTGGCCAAAGTAAAGCCATCTTTGCGCGGAAGCATCACATCCAGGATACAAAGATCAAATTCTCCGGTTTTAAAATTCTCCAGGCCTTTCTCTCCGTCGGTGGCCAGAGTTATTTCATAATCAAGCAGTTCGAGATAGTCCTGTAAAACCGCGCTCAGATTATGATCGTCTTCAACCAGTAATATTCTTGCTTTCTGACTCATGGTTACTCAGGGTTAGGTCATTTTTTGCTGACAATGGCAGATGTATCTCAAAAATGCTTCCTTTGCGAATTTCGCTTGTAGCCTTTACCATTCCGCCCATTGCCTCGGTCATTGTTTTTACATAGTACAATCCCAGCCCAAATCCTTTCACATCGTGAACGTTGCCAGTATGCACCCTGTAAAGCTTTTTAAAAATATATTTCAGGTTTTCGGAGCTTATTCCTATGCCTTTGTCGTGTACTTCAACAACCAACATGCCCTCAGTGTTTTTGGTTACCACCTGAATTTCGGGATAACCCTGTGCATACTTGGCTGCATTGTCGAGCAAATTGTTGATAATATTTACAAAATGGTGAGGATCGGCTGTAATGAAATATTCAGAAGCATTAAAACGCGCTTTGATCAGGCCGCCTTTATCTCGTACGGTGAGTTCAAAATTCTTTAAGCAACTCCTGATGGCTTCATGGGCATCAAAACTGTTTATTTTCAGCTGGTATTCTCCTTTATCCAGAATTGCAATCTGAAGAACCTGTTCTACCTGGTTTTTTAGCCGGAGGTTTTCGTCATGAATGATATTTGCATATCTGCGGGTCCGGGCAGGAGATTCAGCAACTTCAGGTTTTAAAAGCATTTCACTGGCCAGAGATATGGTCGAAATAGGAGTTTTAAACTCGTGGGTCATATTATTTACAAAATCATTTTTCATTTCCGACAGTTTTTTTTGTTTCAGGAATGAAAAGATGATGTAAGAAAATGCAAAAATAACCACAGCAATCAGGAAGAAAGCAAGCAATAGGTAGGGAAAAATCCTCATCCACAATATGTTGCGTTCGGATGGGAAATAAACCCCAAGCATCAGCTTTTCCGGCCTGTATAAACATGAAAGCGACACATGGTGCTGTGTATGAATAAGTTCGGAATGAAATTTTCCTGCATTTCCGGCAAAAATGGTACCGCAACCAGGATTATAAACACCCCATGCATAAGCTTTTGTTATTTCCATGCCACCGAACTCTTCGTTCAGCAGCGAATCAAGATGAACAGTATTAATGGTGGTAAGTACATCATAAGTACGATGATCACACTTTGTGCTGCATACAGTGGAATCAGCTCCGGCATGTTCACGATCATCAAACATCCTGTTAACCACACTTTTAAGAGTAAGCTGTACCTTGTTGTCAAATTGTTCTTCCTGCAGCCTGAGTGCATTCCGCACCCAGTAAATCTGTATAAGCACTATGCCAATAAGTGCAACAGATGTAATTAAAATAAGCAGAGTTACAGTAAGTTTCTTCATGCGTTAATTCTGGCTGCAAAGTTAAACTATTCATAATCAGAAAGCCACATTTTTTAACATGCCATTAACACAAATTAACTGATCATTAACAAGCCGGGAGTTTGATAAGGCCTAAGTTTGCATTCTAACCAAAACCCAAATAAAATGAAAAAAGTAATAACTGCATTATCGGTATTTGCATTTGTTTTTGCACTGTCTGCAATTTCAGCAGAAGCCAAAGTTGTTGTTGACAACCAATATTCAAGCAGCTACAGCATTGATCAGGAGCCTAAAGTTGACGGTACCAAGAAAGCTGCCAAAGCAGATGGTTCAAAATCATGTGGCGACAAATCAGCAAAAGCTTCTTCGGGCGATTGCAGCAAGCCATGTGGTGATAAAGACAAATCAGCCAAAGCAAGCAGCGATTGCAGCAGCAAAAAGACCACAACCACTGCCGAAGTTTCTTCGCCTGAAAGCAAGTAAACCGGTTTATTTTAAATTCTTTAACAAAGCCCTGCATTTTGCGGGGCTTTTTTTTAGGTATTGCCCTTATCTTTGCAGAAAAAAGGAATGGATACAACGGCTACACTTGAGTATCTGGGCGATTTGCAACTCAGGGCAACCCATACCCGCTCAGGGCAGGAGTTTGTTACCGATGCTCCGGTTGATAATAACGGAAAGGGCTCTGCGTTTTCTCCCACCGATCTTCTGGCCTCTTCGCTGGGGCTTTGTATGATTACCATCATGGGAATTGCAGCCAGAAATTCGGGATTTAACATAGACGGCACCAAAGCCAGGGTTACTAAAATTATGGCATCCGACCCTCGCAGGGTAGGAGAGGTGATTGTAGAACTCGATTTTCCTGCAATAAATTACACTGAGCGGGAGAAGCAAATCATCAGGCAGTGCGCTAAAATTTGCCCGGTATCGCAAAGTCTGCATCCCGATCTTAAACAAACAGTGATCTTTAATTTTCAGTAATCAGCATATGGAGTTTTCTTTAACCCCGGGCAAAACGGCCCTCGCTGAAATGTTGGTTGGTCAATCTGATACTGCCAGCAGCTATGGCTCCGGGCTCATTGATGTTTTTGCAACCCCCGCCATGATAGCTTTTATGGAAAAAACAGCCATGCTGAGTATTCAGTCCGAATTGCCTGCGGGATATATTACCCTGGGGACTGAAATTTGTGTAACCCATGTAAAAGCCACCGCAATGGGAAAAAGGGTTACCTGCGAAACTGAGCTGATAGAGATCAATGGAAAGAAGCTTTTATTCAAAGTCAGAGCTTTTGATGAAGCCGGCCTGATTGGCGAAGGCACACATCGCAGGTATATAGTAAATGCCGAAGAATTTGTAAACAGACTTTCACAGGCTTAAGCCAAACCAAATTCCAGATTTTATGTCGTTTGATTATCCTTCAGGGAAACTAAATATGCTCGCAAAATGCCCTTCAGGCCTCGAAGGAGTGCTTGCTTCGGAGCTTGAGATGCTTGGCGGTGAAAATATAAGTATTCTCAACAGAGCGGTGGCCTTTGAAGGAGACAAGCGATTGTTGTACGCTGCAAATTATCACTGCCGCACTGCATTAAGGATACTTGTGCCCATCAAACAGTTTAGTATTCTCACTGAACAGGATTTGTACACTGCCGTAAAATCGGTGAAATGGGAAGATTATTTTTCTGCAGACCAGACCTTTGCATTTGATTCAACTGTCAATCAGTCAGTATTTACTCATTCCCACTACGTTTCGCAACGGGCAAAAGATGCCATTGCTGACCGTTTCAGGGAAAAAACCGGCAAACGTCCTTCGGTGGATACAGAAAATCCTGATTTCAAAATCAACATACATCTCAGCCGAAACGAGCTGAATCTTTCTTTTGACAGTTCGGGGGATTCTCTTCACAAAAGGGGATACCATATCTCGAATGCTGAAGCTCCTCTGAGTGAGGTACTTGCCGCGGGGATGATTTTGCTGAGTGGCTGGGATGGGCGTTCAACTTTTATGGATCCCATGTGCGGATCGGGCACCTTGCTCACCGAAGCTGCCATGATTGCCATGAATTTGCCCGCAGGATATTTCAGGCAGGAGTTTGGTTTTATGCGCTGGAAAGATTTTAATAAGCCTCTTTGGGAAGATGTGCTTGATGAATCCCTCGAAGAGCAAACCGACATAGAAGCTGAAATTCTCGGTTCGGATATGTCGGCCCAGAACCTGCGCTCAGCCGAAGCCAACCTGAAACAGGCCAGGCTGCATAAAGATGTAAGGCTCAGTGTATCTAAATTTCAGGATGTTGTGCCTCCGGAAGGCCCCGGAACTCTGGTGACCAATCCACCTTATGGTGAGCGAATTCAGGTGGATGATATCATTGAACTCTACCGCGACCTGGGCAATGTATTGAAACGACGCTTTTCGGGATATAAAGCCTGGGTTATCAGTTCCGACCTTCGTGCAGTAAAGATGATTGGCCTGAAACCCATGAAAAAGCATGTGCTTTTCAATGGCCCTCTCGAATGCAGATTTGTGGGTTTTGACCTGTATGACGGCAGTCGCAGGGGTGGTAACAGAGATCAGGATAATTTGTAAATCAACCATTCATAAGTTAGTTGGCTTATGAATGTAAAAAAAGGCTAATTTTGTTTTCCGGTTGCCTGTTTCTCATTGGATCAGATAGTCAAATACGGAAAACCTGACAATCAGCAGACTTAAACGAATAACATAAAACACCAGATGATGAAGAAACTTTTGCTTTTCATGGCATTTTTGCTGACAATCAACCATTTTGCCTCTGCACAGGGAGCATCCGCCGAACTTTTTAAGGACAATATCGCTACAGGTATAGATATTTTTAATGATTTGGTGATGTACAACGATGAACCAACTCAGGACGATGTAAAATTCAGAGGGTATAATCCGGGGGTGAATTTGTATGTTATGAAAACCTTCCCGATAGGAAAAAGCAATTTTGCTTTTGCTGCCGGGCTCGGACTTGGAATGCATAATCTTTACAGCAACAGCCTGCTCACTGACTCAGTTGGAGGTTCCTATTTTATGCCGATTCCCGATAAAACAACCTCGGGCAGCGATCTGGATTACAAAAAGAGCAAGTTGAGTTTAACTTACATTGATGCTCCTGCCGAACTTCGTTTTAAAACTGAAGGTGGTTTCAGAATGGCAGTTGGTATTAAAGTCGGATATTTGCTCAGTGCACATACCAAATACAAAGGCAACGACCTGGAAGATGGATCGAAAACCAAAATTAAGGAAGCAGAACTGCCAAATTTACAAACCTGGCGCTTTGGCCCCAGTATTCAGATTGGATACAAGTGGGTAAGTGTAAATGCTTTCTATTCAGTAACCAAAGTGTTTGAGGAAAGCGCCGGCCCCGAGCTTTACCCCATTTCACTCGGACTTACACTGCGCCCATTCTAAACTAATATTTTAAAACTAAACAACCCGCTCCCGCACGAGTCCCCTAGTGCGGTTTTAATATCTAAAACAAAACAACCCGCTCCCGCACGAGTCCTCTCGTGCGGTTTTAATATCTAAAACTAACAACCCGCTCCCGCACGAGTCCCCTCGTGCGGTTTTAATATCTAAAACTAAACAACCCGCTCCCGCACGAGTCCTCTCGTGCGGTTTTTATATCCAAAACTAAACAACCCGCTCCCGCACGAGTCCCTTCGTGCGGTTTTAGTTTAAATAAATCTATAGCTTACTTAACCACTACAACGCCTTTCAGCAAGCCCTGTTCTCCGGCATAATCTCTTGCACTGCTATAATCATAATCCTGTGGATTGTTGACCAAGCCGCCTTTAACAGGATTGTTGTGGACATAGTTAATCTTTTGAAGGGTCACTTTATGGCTCCAAAGTTCAATAGGTTGATTATTGTGTTGCCAGAACTGATAACCCTTAACATTTGACGATTCAGCACCAGCTCTTTTAAAACATACGAGCATCCACTCTTTGCGGCTCTCTACCGGATTTTCCATAATAGCCTTCACAATGGCTTTGCTGGTAAATCGTTTAAAGTCACCCAAAAGTAATTCTGGTTTTTGACCCTTAACGCTTCTGAATACTAAATGCATATGGTTATTCATAATGCACCATGCATAAATCTCCATCCCTTTTTCACGCTGGCAGAATTCCAGGCTTTTGATCAGTAAATCTTTATACTCATTTCTTGAAAATACATCAATCCATTTCGCCACAGCAAAACTAACGAAGTATAAACCATCGGGGTTGCGAAATTTGTAGTTACGGCTCATTTAAAAATATCATTTTACATTTTCCTGATTTCTTTTTATAAAGGGCTGCGAGGTGTTTGCACCTGCTAAAGTGTGATGCCGTGGTAAGTGATGTATTTTTCTGGATGAATAGTCAGAATTCTATTTTAAAAATTGTGACCACGAGCCGATTTAATTAAATCACAAAAAAGCGACAATCCCAAGCATGATTCCCGCGCCTGACAGAAAACCTGCATATACCTGTGCTTCGGTGTGGGTATTAAGTTTTAGACGTGCAAAACCTGTGAGGCCGCCCAGAATTATCAGAATAACTATAAGCATTGGAGAGTAAATCTGTCGGATAAGCATTAGCCCGATAAACCCACCCAGCAAGCCTCCAATGCCCAGCATGTGAACACTTATTTTCCAGAAAAGGTTAACCATGGCTGCGAAAACAATTAGCACTGCTCCTCCCAGGACAAACAACAGATAAACCGGGGGCAGGCCAATATTGCTCAGCATAAAATAGGTAACAATATAAGACAGAGCAGCAATTATAAACGGGTAAGTTCTTTCGCTACGTTCAGGTATCTGCATACTGCTGATTAGCCCTTTTTTTAGCATTATCCAGGTAAGAATGGCAGGCAAAAGGAAAGTATTTCCAAAAATCAGGGCAAGAAGCGACCATCTGAAACTTTCAGGGAGCATCATTACAAAATACGCACTTTGCTGGAGCAGCAGCAACATGGCTAATGTGGGCATAAGCAGCGGATGCAGCAGGTATGAGATTATTCGAGCCGATTTTTCTTCCATTCCGGTTAAATTAATTCAGAATGCAAAGTTAAGCATTTGCATAAGACAGAAATCAGCTACCAGGGAAGCAGAAGGTATGGGTCGTCTTCGGGATCGGGGCGCTGCTGAAACACAGTATCTTCGTCATAAACCTCGAAGCCGGCTTTTTTATAAATCCCCAGAGCAGCTTTGTGATCGAGGTCGCAGGTATGCAACCATAGCCGGTCAATTTTTCTTTCCCAGGCTTTGGATATACACCAATGGAGGAATGGCAGCCCTAATTTTCTTCCGGTAAATTCGCAGGAAAGCCCGAAGTAAACCATCTCGGTTTCGTTGTTTTCGCTGGTGTTAAATTCAACAAATCCGGCAGGCACTCCTTTAAAGAAAAGAACCCAGATATCAGTTGACTCGCTGCCAATCACACTTTCTAGTTCTTCCGCCTGCATCATCAGCCTGTTGTACCATTGGTAAGGCCTGCCAACCGATGTGTAGAGGTAAAGATAATATGAGCGTGTTGGCTCATCTACATGCATCACCGTGCAGTGACCGGGTAATTCCTGAAGTTCAGTTTTGTCAGGTGGCCTGAGCATTTGCAGATACCAGGTAGTAGTTGTTGTTCCTTTCATCATCAGGCTATTTTTTCAGGTTTTTAAGTGCTTCTTTCCGGCTCAGCGGGGAAAGGCTGTTGTTTTCAACAAACTGAATCACAGTTTCGGGGCTGGATTTGGCATACTCGCGCAATGCCCAGCCTATGGCCTTGCGGATAAAAAAATCCTTTTCTCCGGATAACTCTTCAATGAACCCTTTTAACAAAATGAAATTGGTTTTTTGTTTGTATTTCAACTGAAAAAGCAGGCAGGTTCTCTGTAGCCAGATATTTTCCGACTTCATCCATTTTGTGGTAAGTGTGCCAGTTTCTTCTGGATGTAAAGATAGCCATAAGCCTGCAATATTCGAGGCAATATAATCCACGGTGTCCCACCAGGATTGATTGACAATTATCCACTCTATCAATGCAATCCGTTTTTTGTCATGCAGATATTTTTTACGGGCCAGCAGTTCCATGGCAGCATAATGCAATTCACGTGCCCCGGCCTGCCAAAGGTATTTTACAGTGTCTTCAATGGTTTCGGTATCCGGCAGGCCTTCATTTTTTAAAAACTCGCGCAACAGTTCTTTCCTTTCAGGTGATTTAATTCCCAGAAAACGGAAACGATTTTTCATATACTTTTCCATAGGCCCGGCTTGTGAAGGAACAGCATGGGCTTCGAAGAAAAGTTTCAGGTTTTGGCCGTAAGCAGTAACAATAATATTCAAACTTTCTGTTGTCATTTTTTACCTATTTCACCACAAAAAGCCTGGCGGTACTTAAATTTCCATCTTTATCCAGGAAATAAATCAGATAATTCCCGCTCTTATACCCTGTGAGTTCGAGGTGATGTTGTTCTTTGCCGGGAGAAATATTTATCCTTCGGATTATTTTCCCGCTGCTGTCAGTGATGCTGAGGTTTCCACCCCGATGCTGTGGAAGGATAACCCGGGAATAATCCGAAGCAGGATTTGGGAATGTTTTTAGTTCAATGTCTTTGCCAGCCTGTCCGGTGCGCTCAAGAACAGTGTCGTCCCAAACAGCAAGTGTGTAATCGCCGGGCAGAAGCACCGGAACCGTAATTGTGCCGGTGTGCCAGGGTCCGTTGCGGGTAAAAGGAACCGAAGACCAGGGTTTTGAAGCATCGCTGCGATAAAGTAAAACTAAAGAGTCGGCTGAGCTGGTAAGCAGGGTATGGTCAAGGGATAAGGCCCGGCTGTAGGTAAATCTTCCGGAAGCAGTAAATCCTTCAGGAAAAATTCCCTGTATGCTCCAATACCGGTAATCGCTGAGCGTAAGTCCGTTCTGCAGATTCTGCTGTGGATCGGGAGCTACCCAGTTATGCACCACATGTACAAAAGCCGTGTCAGCAACGGAAGTAACATCCATCTTAAAATAGGTATCGGCAAAATCATAAAGTCCTGTAGCTGAAATGTTTTTATAATTGCCGGTTCCGGCGCCGTTATATCTTTCCTCCGGGTCAATAAGTATGGCAAAGGGCTCATTTTCAAGCATAAATGTTGCAGTGCCATAAAATCCGGAAAATTGTGCCATTGCTGTTTCTATTTGTCCCGATGCACTCAAAAAGCCAAGTTCGGTACGGCAGTTCTGGGCAGGAATTTCTGCACCTCGCAGCTTTTGCTGAAGGAATACATCCACATTATACCCCCCGCGCACAGTATTAACTTTAAATGAATCAACCACTACCTGATTGTAACCGGGGCCGAAAACATGAAAATCGAAAAAGCCACTCAGGTCAACTCCTGTAAATTCACTCATCCGGTCGCGCATTTGTTCAGATGATGCTGGCTGCCAGGCAAAAAACTGCAAATAATCTTTAACGGCGGCAAAAAACAGGCTGTCGCCCAGATATCCGCGTAGGCCATGAGTTACTGTAGCTCCTTTATCATAAACATGTGTTCCGTAGGTGAGTGTAGATGGCATAGGCGACAACGGCAAATATCCTCCTTCGGAATTGTGGGCCATTCTGATAACCTCTTTCCGCAGCGAACGCATATTATTTTTGGCAGATTCCATGCCATATAACTGCTCGCGGTAAAGGGTTTCGCACCAACGGGCCCAGCCTTCGTTCAGCCACATATCGGCATCAGAGGAGCAGGTAACCATATTTCCGAACCACATATGCGAAAGTTCATGAGCATACAGCCATTCATCAGAAAGGTTGCCATTGATGCTGCCATTCGGATATGAAATATTTTCTGCATGTTCCATAGCTCCGAGGGCGGTGCCGGTAAATCCGATTCTTTCAAAGGGATAAGGCCCGAAAGCACTTTCGAAAGCAGAGGTTATTGCATTGAGGTTGATAAAACTACCGGCAACCCGGCTGCTGTCCTGTGGCCTGACAAACCACATTACCGGCACTTGAGCATTCATCCCGGGAAAAGTATCGGTAATCATAACATAAGGCCCGGCGGCCACCGAGGCGAGGTAGGTGGGGATGCTGCGGTTTGATTTCCACCAGAACTCGGTTGTTCCGTCGCACATGGTGGATGCAGCCTGTAAAATTCCACCGCAGGCTGCCAGATTGCCGTTGTTTACTCTGATGTGATAATCGTAAGTGGCGCGGTCAATAAAATCGTCAACACAGGGAAACCAGGTTTTACCCAGATTGTGCGGAATAGATTCAAAGCCTACGCCGAGGTTAAAAGCATAAGGGTTATAAAAGTGAAAACCACCCCAGGATTCATGAAAAGGATTTCCCTGATAAAACACAGTAACTGTGATTGTATCGCCTTGCGAAAATGGAGCAGTAGCCTGTATTCGAAGCAATTCTCCGGTTTGCAGATAACTCAGGTGTACATCAGTATCAGAAAGCACCGAATCAACCTGTAATTGTTTGATGTTTAAAGGAATATGAGAAACATTATTCAGGGGGGTAGTAAGTTTGATTTCAGCTGAACCCGAAATATACTGTGTGGCAATTGAAGTTAAATTAAGCCGCAGGTCGTAGTGCACCACATCAATAGTATCACTTAGTAATTCTCTTGTAAATTTTTGTGCCGGCAATTGTAACCCAGGGCCAAGGTATAGCGTCAAAAGCAGCAGAAAGAGGAATTTCGGTTTCATGGGCTTGAATTTTAAGTTTTGCCTGAATTGTCCGTTAAATCTTTTGTATTTGAAAATCAGTTCGCATACTTGTGTAGTTTGCCTTGCTAATTTTCAGTAAAATTAAATATTTGTGCTGAAGTATCACACACAAATCTATGCCAGTTAGATGCAATAACGTAACTTTGTTTGTCTTTTAAAGTTTGTTATTGAACTAGCAGAAAATACCCGGCTGTCGAACAGGCATTTGTGTTGAAGAATTTCTTTGATTTTATGCAACACAGTTGTTGATGAAACGTTTAGTAAGCTGACAACTGCATTGAATATGGATGATAACATGTTCGCTTATGCAACTTCACTGAGCGAAATCGGACAATCTGATGCACAGTTGAATTTGTTGTGAATTGAAAATCAAACACATAAAATAATGGCATGGTCTTTATATATAAAGCCTGCATTACACCTGAAGTGAAAAAGTTGAATCTCCGGAAAACTCCTGATAAAATGATAAAAAAAATAGCAGTAATGTTGATGCTGGCGGGCTTAGTGACAAGCGCCGGTATTGCTCAGCAACCCTGGACATTAGAACAATGTATCAACCACGCACTCACCAACAACCTGCAACTGAAGCAGCAAATGCTTCTGGTAGAAAGTGCAAAGGCAGATGTGCTTCAGTCGAAAGTAGATTTATTGCCGGGCATAACAGGTAATGCATCACATGCATATAACTACGGACAAACAGTTGACCGGTATACCAATCAGTTTGCAACCAGCAGGGTGCAGAGCAACAACTTTTATCTGCAAAGCGGAGTAACTCTTTTTAACGGTTTTCAGAAACTGAATCTTATTAAACAGAATCAGCTTAATCTGATGGCCACAGAGCAGGATGCCGACAAATATATGAATGATATGTCGGTGAATATCGCCACCTTTTACATGCAGGTTCTTTTCTATAAGGAACTGGTTCAGATTCGTGGCAATCAGGTAGATATCACCCGCCAGCAGGTGCAGCGTATGCAAAAACTGGTTGATGCCGGAAGTATGGCAGCAGGCGATTTGCTTACCATTGAGGCGCAGCTTTCGGGGGAAGAATCGGCTTTGATCACTGCCGAAAATGACCTTGAAATATCTTTACTTACGCTCAGTCAGCTGCTCGATTTACCATCTACCAATGGATTCGACATAGTGGTCCCACAGCTTGAAATTGAAGCTGACCCCAGACTTGCCGGAACTCCCGACGAAGTTTTCAACTATGCATTGGGACATATGCCCGAAATCAAAGCTGCTGAATATCGTTTGCAGGGCAGCGAAAGGCAGTTGGCCCGTGCAAAAGGCAGCTATTACCCATCGCTTGCTTTAAGCGGAAGCTGGGGAACTGGTTATTCGGGCGCCAGTCAGATATTAGATCAGGCAACTCCGGGCGATCCTCAGTTAATAGGATATGCTTTGAATCCCGGAGGAGAACCTCTGGATGTTTACACACCTGGTTTTTCCTACACATATAAGACAAAACCCTGGGGTGATCAAATTAAGGACAACAACAACCAAACCATTGGACTTTATCTTACCATTCCCATATTGAATGGATGGCAAACACGCACCATGGTGAGTAAAGCTAAGTTATCGGTTGAAAATTCCCGACTCGATCTCGAGCTTCAGAGAATGATGCTTCGCAAAACCATTCAGCAGGCATGGTCAGATGCAAGGGCTTCACTCAAGAATTATTATGCATCGCTTAAGAAGAGAGATGCCACACAGGAAGCTTTCAGGTATGCCGAACAAAAATTCAATGTTGGCGTTATGAATTCGGTGGATTACAACAATGCCAAAAAAGATATGACCAATGCAGAATCAGAAGTGCTTCAAAGTAAATTTGATTTTATCTTTAAAAAGACAGTTCTCGATTTCTACATGGGTAAACCATTGTCGCTCAGGAATTAAGCAACCAACCAATCACTGTGAATCCGCCCGATGAATACCGGGCGGATTCTGATTTTTTTACTATGCGGTGGCTGGAAATAAAAGCTTGAGATTGCTTGTTTAAATGGTTAAGGTTTGCCTGATGTATCTGAAAAAACTTTATAACTTTATTGTTCCAAAACAACACACACAATGAGCCGTAAGAAACTGATAAGAATTGGAATCGGGATTTTGATCCTGGTTATTGTTGCGCTTGCCATTGCCCGTAAACAAGGTCTTATAGGAAAGGAAGATCTGATTAATGTTACTGCTGAAAAAGCCGAATTAAGATCAATCATCGAAACGGTATCTGCCAATGGTAAGATTCAGCCCGAGGTTGAGGTGAAAATATCACCCGATGTGAGTGGCGAAGTAGTGGAGTTGTTTGTAAAAGAGGGTGATGAAGTGAAAGCAGGTGACCTGCTGGCCAAGATTGACCCTAAGATTTATGCTTCTAACTACGATCGTATGCTTGCCGGACTGAATACTCAAAAAGCCAACCTTGCCAATGCACGAGCCAGGGTTGCACAGGTGCAGGCCCAGTTCATCAATGCTAAGTCGAGTTTTGAGCGCAACGATAAACTGTTTAAAGAAAATGCCATCTCGGCTGCTGAATTTGATGCTGCCCGCTCAGCTTTTGAGGTTGCCAAAGCCGAAGTTTCTGCTGCCGAAGAAAATGTAAAAGCATCAGAATTTTCAGTTAAAAGTGCCGAAGCCTCGGTTAAGGAAGCTGGTGAAAATCTTTACAAAACATCTATTTATGCCCCGGTATCAGGTACTGTAAGTAAACTTAATGTTGAAAAAGGTGAAAGAGTTGCCGGAGCATCTCAGTTCTCTTCAGGTACCGAAATTCTGCGGATTGCCAACCTTGAGGTTATGGAAGTAATTGTGAGTGTAAACGAAAACGACATCGTTAGAATTGCACTTAATGATACTGCTCTGGTTGAAGTGGATTCTTATCTCAACCGCAAATTCAAAGGTATTGTAACTCAAATTGCAACCTCAGCCAATGTAACAGGCTTAAGCGCCGATCAGGTTACCAATTTTGATGTAAAAATCAGAATGATTCCCGATTCTTACAGCGACCTTAAGGCAAAGGGTAATGTAAATGCATCACCGTTCAGGCCTGGTATGTCGGCAACGGTTGATATTCAGACAGAAACCGCTTTGAATGTATTGACTGTCCCGATTCAGGCAGTTACCACACGAAACGATTCTGTAAATGATGCCGGAAATACAGAAGGAGAAAAAGCCGGCAATGAAGTAAAAGCAGCTGATGTTCAGGTGCAGGAATACGTCTTTATGCTCAAGGATAACAAAGCGGTTCTTCAGAAAGTCAAAACCGGAATACAGGATAATATGTATATTCAGGTTAATGAAGGACTTGCCGCTGGAGATATGGTAATTACCGGTCCATACAGGGCAGTTTCAAAAACTCTGAAGAACGAAGACAAAGTCAAAGTGGTTGAAAAAGAGGAGTTGTTTTCAAAGAAAAAGTAATTCCCTTTTTCATCTGAACTAATTCGCATTAACTGAATTGTGGGCTGATTGGCTTAGCTTTCAGGGGTTTAGTATTTCCAGCCACCAACCTTTTTTAAAGCCTGATACAGAATTCTATTTTCTTGCAGGTTTGTAACCCGATTTTTCAAGAATTTCGCGTGAGTTGGTATTGGCCATCATGGTGATGAGCGATACTTTGTTTCTTTTCATGTACGATTCTACAATCTGCCAGCCAAGCCAGACTCCGGTCCGGGCAGGCGATTGATCAGAAAATGAGGATGTAAACGGCCCGTCAACCATAAACATGCTCATAGCTTTGGAATCGCTGCTGTAGAGCAGTTCGTTCTCTATGATAAACTGCCACAGGTTCCCTTCGTTATTCTTGCACCAGCTGAGTTGTTCAGGCTCAAAACCAATAATCAGATGTTTTGAAACATCAGGCAGGATTCTGGAAGTAAAATACATAAGTTTCCCTTGTTCAATCATAGCCTCGAGCAGGTTGTAGGTGCCCTGTTTTTCGGGGATCAGCGGATAAGCCATCTCTTTAACACAATCCGGAACTATGTGATCGGGTGTAAAACGGTTTGAAATGTAAAGAGGAACGCCCATTTTTTTATACATGTCAAAATCGCGGCCAAGAAACAGATCGAGGCCAATGATCATAACCGAATCGGCATATTTTACAGGATATTGAAAGTCATAACCCGAAACATAGGTGTAGGTTTTTGGCTGCAGTTCCTGTCCTGTTTCACGGGAGTAGTTATCGAAGGCATTTTTGAGTTGAAGAGTTAGTTTTTTAAGATCAGGAAATTTTTTCATTACCATATTGTACGCCTCGCGGTTGTTTGCATCGCTTACAAAATCATTGATTTGCCTGATATCGGCCTGACTGAAATTGCCTTCACCCAAAAAAATACTGAACTCAGGTTGAAGCTTTTTGAGCTCACCTGCCAGTTCGTTTCTGTTTAATTCAAAAAGTGCAACTTCATAACGCCTGATGCGGAATCCATCTACCGGTTCAGATTGTATGGCTGGTGAGGTGCTGCTCTGAAGTGAATCAGAATTGCCTGACTCCTTGTTTTTATTGCCAATGTTACCGCACGACATAAGAGATACGGAAGCAGAAAAAATCAACAAAACGGTAAAACCACGTAAAATCATATTTGAAAAGCCATTTAGAAGGTGTAAAATTACATTTTAAAATTGAAGAGATGACCGGAATAAGATAACGATGTTTTAAATCAGGTATTATATTATGATGCAGCTAATAAAAAAACTTCCCGGCTCTGATTGCCCGGGAAGTATCTTAGTAATGACGTTGGAAATTGTATTAGAGAATTTTCCAGCCTAAGCTTACCACAAACATATTGTTTTTCAGGGTAAAACCTTCGTCTTTTGAGAAATCGCTTACTCCGAATTCATAACGAAGATCGAAAGTGAACATAAGAAGGTCAACTCCGGCACCGGCCTGAACACCCCAGCTTGCATTTTTTATGTCATCGTTGGTGAAAGTTTCATCCCAGTTTTCGGTGGTGATGTCCTTGTTTAATGCAAATGAAGCAACCGGACCAGCCATCAGCCTGATGTTCATAGCTTTGGCATCAATAAGTTTCGCGCCAAGGAGAACAGGTACATCAAGGGTTTTGAGGTGAATGGATTTGTTGCTCATCGAAATCATAGAATTGCTCATTTCGCCCTTGCGGTTCATAAACAGCAACTCAGGTTGTACATAAATCTTGTTTCCCAATCTGACAAATGCGCCGAAATGAAGCGAACTTTTCATCTCTTCCTTGATCTGATCCTCATCAGATGTAAATTTCGAGAAGTTTGCCCCGGCTTTCGGCCCTATGCTGAAATAGGGGATTTGAGCTCCGGCAGTAACACCGGTAACAATCATAAGCAAAGCAATGAGAACCTTTTTCATAGTGTTGTGTTTGGTAAGTTACAAATTTACAAAAATGATGTATTACATTCGTCATAACAATAAACTTGCCATTTTGTCTTTACTCAATAAAAGACTTAGTATTTTTGCATAACCAAACCCAACCCATCTATTATGAAAAAAACTGCCTTAACTCTATTAACATTCGCAATATTGGCCCTGCTCACAGTTCCACTTTCATTGAAAGCACAGTACAAATCGGTTGCCATGGGCGTAAAGCTGGCCCCCGACCTTGGATGGCTGAAAGTAGAAGAAGAAAATTATGAAACCGAAGGAATCGTACCCGGTTTAAACTGGGGTTTGATTACTGATTTCTACTTTGCCGAAAATTATTCCTTTTCCACAGGCTTTAGTGTTTCCTTTCATAATGGTAAAATATCATATCCTGATATACAGTCAGGTACCATCGGAGTGCTTAATCGCAAATACCGCCTGAAGTACCTCGATATTCCACTGATGGTAAAAATGAAAACCAACGACATAGGCAAGTTCAGAATTTACGGACAGATTGGACTGCAGCCGGGAGTCAGGTTATCATCAAAAGCTAAAGACACTTTCAGAGCTGCATCTCCGGTTTTTACTGATGTTAAGGATTGGCATAATATTGATAAACAAACCACACTTTTCAGAGCAAGTATGGTAGTTGGAGCAGGAATTGAGTATCCGATTGATAAATCCACAGCTTTGGTGGCCGGAATCAATTTTATCAATGGCCTCACCGATGTACTTAAAGGAGACAATGCTGTGGATGCCTCTGTCTCACACCGAGCTGTTCCCAATGCCTTTGAACTTACTCTCGGAATAATTTTTTAATTCAGTCAACATTCTGGTTTGTACTTTTTTGAATCAGAATCTGTTGTTGCTAGTTTCTTCACCTCAGATTTCAGCATTAAACCATCCAATTCATGAAAATAGCCCTGGCACAACACAATTTTATAATTGGTGATTTTGAAAAAAACGCACAAATCATAGCCTCTTCCATCGAAAAGGCGAAAATTGCCGGTGCCGGCCTGATTGTTTTCCCTGAGCTGGCCATTACCGGTTACCCACCGCGTGATTTTCTGGAATTCACTGATTTTATTAACAAAACAACTCAGGCGATTCATGGACTTGCTCAGATTTGTCATGGCATTGCTGCCCTGATCGGAGGCCCAGCGCCAAACCATAGCGGAGGCGGTAAGCCATTGTACAATGCGGCCTGGCTGCTGCAGGATGGATCAGTTAAACAACTTTTCTACAAAAGTCTCCTTCCGAATTATGATGTGTTTGATGAATACCGGTATTTTGAACCAGCCTCTGAGTTTGCAGTAGCTGAGGTCAATGGCCATAAACTTGCAGTTACCATATGCGAGGACATATGGAATATTGATGAAGTGCCCATGTACAAAAGGTTTCCGCTTGATGAAGTGGCGCATCTGAATCCTGAAATTATTATCAATATTGCTGCTTCTCCCTTTCATTACAATCAGGGGCAAATGAGGCGCAGAGTGCTGCGCGAAACGGCATTAAGATATAAAAAGCCAGTGGTTTATGTTAATCACGCTGGTGCCCAAACCGAGCTCATCTTCGATGGGGATTCCATGGCCTGCGACAGCGGAGGCAATGTCAGAGTAAATCTGCCACTCTTTACCGATGCGTTTCAGGTAATTGAGATTGATGCAACCTGGTACAACAATACTCCAGCCTCCGAAATTGTGCTTGATGAAGAACATCGTGATATAGCCCTTATACACGATGCACTGGTTACCGGTATCCGCGATTATTTCAGAAAAATGGGTTTCACCAAAGCCATTCTTGGCCTTTCGGGAGGAATTGACTCGGCAGTAACACTGGCGCTTGCAGCCGAAGCACTTGGAGCAGATCAGGTAAGAGGCGTTATGCTACCGGGTAAATTTTCTTCACAGCATAGCATTGATGATGCCCGGGCTCTGGCTCAGAATCTCGGTTGTCCGCACGATCTCATTTCTATTGACAAGGCATTTTCGGCTTTTGAAGACACACTGGAACCCTGGTTCAAAGGCTTGCCATTCGGTCTTACCGAAGAGAAC
>JANJXJ010000120.1 GCA_024709105.1 Lentimicrobium sp.
AACGGCACAGGAACCTTCGATAATGCCAACATTCTTGCAGCAACCTACACACCAAGCCCCGCCGACATCACTGCAGGTTCAGTCATCCTGACATTAACCGCAACCTCAGCCGCTCCATGTGTGAATGCCACAGATGCTATGGTACTGACCATCAGCGACCAGGCAACAGCTAATGCAGGTGTTGATGCAACGATCTGCGAAGGAAGCAGTTACACCCTGAGCTCCGCAAGTGCCACCAATGCTGCAACCTACACCTGGAGCACCAGCGGAACCGGAGCATTTACCGATGCAACCATCCTCAATGCCACTTATAACCCGAGCGCAGGAGATATCCTGAACGGTTCAGTAACTCTGACCCTGACCGTAACCAGCGCCGCCGGTTGTGTGGATGCCACCGACTTTATGATACTGACCATCAGCGATCAGGCAACAGTAAATGCCGGTGTTGATGCTACCATCTGCGAAACAGGCACTTACACTTTGAGTGGCGCAACAGCAAGTGATTATACTTCACTGACCTGGAGCACCAACGGCACAGGAACCTTCGATAATGCCAACATTCTTGCAGCAACCTACACACCAAGCCCCTCCGATATCACTGCAGGTTCAGTCATCCTGACATTAACCGCAACCTCAGCCGCTCCATGTGTACATGCAACAGATGCGATGGTACTGACCATCAGCGATCAGGCAACAGCCGATGCCGGTGTAGATGCAACGATCTGCGAATCAGACGGAAGCTACTTTATCTCTGATGCATCAGCAACAAACGCAACATCAATTCTTTGGACTACAAGTGGTACCGGTTCATTCAGCAATCCAACAGCTCAGAACCCGGTTTATACACCAAGCCAAAATGATATTGATGACGGATTTGTTTATCTGACCATGACTGTGAATAGTGCTCCGCCTTGTTCAAGTGCGATTGACCAGATGACCTTGTTTATCAGCAGAAATGTAATTGTTAATGCTGGTGCTAATGCAAACATTTGTGAAGGAGACTCTTACATTCTGGAGAATGCAAGTGCTCAATACACATCATCTATTTTGTGGACTACGAGTGGAACAGGCACCTTTACTGATCCTACTATCCTTAATGCCGAATACAATCCATCAGCTGATGATATTGCTTCAGGCACAGTAATTCTCACATTAACTGGAACTCCATCAGCTCCTTGTTTGCCTGGCTCTGACTTTATGGTACTTACCATTGATCGTCAATCTGTTGCAAATGCAGGACCCGATGCCACCATCTGTGGTGCTACTCCTTACCATTTGTCAGGAGCAACTGCAATTAACCATACCTCAGTGGTTTGGTCAACTTCTGGTACAGGAAGCTTCAATAGTCCTTTCAGTATTAATCCTGTGTATACACCAAGTCAGAATGACATTGACGATGGTTCAGTTGTACTGACAATGACAGCTATATCAGCTGGTGTTTGTTCAACAGATACTGATGATATGACCCTGACAATTCTAGCTCCTGTTACAGTAAATGCAGGAGATGATGCATTGATCTGTGAAGGCTCTGATTATCAGGTAACCACAGCTTCAGCAGTGAATACTATTGGAATTCTCTGGACAACAGATGGTACTGGTACATTTGATGATGCAACCATTATAAATCCTGTTTACACACCAAGCGCAGATGATATTGCAGCCGGAATTGTTACTCTCACACTCACCGGAATTGCAAATGCCCCTTGTTCGGATGTAACAGATCAAATGGTAATCAACATCAGCAGACAGACTATTGTTACAGCCGGTGATGATGCAACCATCTGCGAGGGCTCTTCCTATGAACTTTCCGGGGCAACTGCAATTTATCAACAGTCTGTTCTTTGGACCAGCAGCGGATCTGGCTTCTTCAGCAACGCTGGTGCAGTAAATCCGACTTATACACCAAGTATTTCTGATATTCTTAACGGATCTGTAATACTTACTATCACTGGAACATCAAATTCACCATGTGCTGTTGATCAGGATCAAATGCTGCTTACCATCAGTCGCCAGGCATATGTAAATGCTGGTCCTGACGCGGCCACTTGTGGAACGGAGCCTTATACCATTGCAGGTGCAACTGCCGGAAACTACGTCAGTTTACTCTGGACTACATCTGGTACAGGTACATTTGATGATGCAACAGTTCTTAATCCGGTTTATACTCCCGGAGCCGGAGACCTTGCACTGGGCTCAGTAATTCTTACTGTAACAGCTCAGTCGGCGTCACCATGTGTATCTTCAACAGACCAAATGGTTCTGAATGTACTGATTGCTGCAACAGCAAATGCCGGTGACGACGCAGTGATTTGTGAAGGCTCTTCATATACATTAAATACTGCTGTTGTTACCAATGCTACAACCGTTATCTGGACTACCAGCGGAACTGGTTTCTTTGTTGATCCCAATGTTGTGAATGCAACTTACATCCCGAGCGCATCTGATATTCTGAACGGTATTGTCGTCTTGACAGTCAACGCTTCTTCGGCAGCACCATGTACCGGTGATTCCGATTCGATGACGCTTACCATCAGCCGTCAGGCCGCAGTTAGTGCAGGCTCAGATGCAACCATTTGTGAATCCGGATCATACACCATTACCGGTGCAACATCGAGCTTCGCAACCAGCCTGATATGGACAACTTCCGGAGATGGAGCATTCAGCGATGCTACAGCCCTTAACCCAATTTATACTCCGGGTATCATTGATGTTGCAACAGGTTCAGTTACTCTGACCCTGACAGCAACTTCTGCCGGACCTTGTACCGATGTCAGTGATTCAATGATTCTTAGTATCAGCCAGCAGGCAACAGCTTATGCAGGGGCAGATGCAACCATTTGTGAAGGATCAGCTTACTTCATTGAAGACGCACAGGCACCCGACGCAGTATCTGTAGTATGGACAACCTCGGGCACTGGAACCTTCAGCAATGCCAATATCGTTAATCCGGTTTATACTCCAAGTCCGAACGATGTTCTTGATGGAAACGTTATTCTTACAATGACAGCTATCTCAGCATCGCCCTGTGTTCCTTCAACTGATCAGATGGTTCTCTTTATCAGCCGTCAGGCAGTTGTAAATGCCGGACCTGATGCTACCATTTGTGAATCCGGATCATATACACTTTCAGGTGCGACGGCCAGCTTTACTACCAGTTTGTTATGGACAAGCAATGGAACAGGTACATTCAGCGATGCCACCATACTGAACCCGGTTTATACGCCAAGTAGTGCTGATATTGCCGCTGGAAACGTGATTCTTACACTTCAGGCAACATCTCAGGCTCCATGTATTACTGTAACAGATCAAATGACGCTGATCTTCTCATTGCAGTCTCTTGCCAATGCCGGTGAAGATGCAACGATTTGCGAGGGCTCTACTTATACTTTGAGCACAGCTGTGGCAACCAATGCTAACGGCATACTCTGGACAAGCAGCGGAACAGGAAGTTTCAACAATGCCAGCCTGCAGAATCCAACCTACACTCCGAGTGCCAGCGATATACTTAATGGTTCAGTAACGCTAACCATGACTGTAATTTCAGCTGCACCGTGCGGCAATTCAAGCGACCAGATGGTACTCACCATCAGTCAGCAGGCAATTGTAAATGCAGGTCCCGATGCTTCTATCTGTGAAGGAGAAACTTATTCATTAAGCGGAGCAAGTGCAACTGAAGTAATTGGAGTTCTCTGGACAAGCAGTGGTACAGGTACTTTCAGCGACCCGACTGCTATTAATCCGGTTTACACACCAAGCCTTGCAGATCTTAATAATGGATCAGTGGTACTTACAATTACCGGAACTTCAGCAGCACCTTGCGGTAACGTTTCTGACTTCATGGTACTGACTCTGAGCCGCCAGGCCATTGCCAACGCAGGACCTGATGCAGCCATTTGTGCAGGAGGCAGCCATACTCTGTCAGGAGCATCTGCATTGTTTGAATCATCAGTATTCTGGACTACATCAGGCACTGGAACTTTCAGCAGCCAGTATATGGAAAATCCGACCTATTATCCAAGTCAGAACGATATTGATGATGGTCAGGTTGTTCTTTCAATGACTGCTTACTCAAATGGCACATGTCCTTCTTCTACTGATCAGATGATTCTTACAATCAGCAATACAGTTACAGTTAATGCAGGATCTGATGCAACCATTTGCGAAGGTTCAGTTCACTTGTTGATTGATGCATCAGCAACCAATACAACATCGTTGTTATGGACAACATCAGGAACCGGAACCTTTGATGATCCTACAATACTGAATGCTGTTTACACTCCAAGTTTGACTGATATTGTAAACGGAACCGTTGTTCTTACTCTCACAGGCCAGGCTCCTGCTCCATGTCAGCCGGTATCTGATGAAATGGTGCTTACCATAAACAGACAAACAAGTGTAAATGCCGGCGACGATGCAACCATCTGCGAAGGATCAGCTCACACACTTAGTGGCGCATCCGCAGCATTTGCTCAATCAGTACTCTGGACTACCAACGGTTCAGGAACATTCAGCAATGCAGGTTTGGTAAATACTGTTTATACTCCAAGTGCAGCTGATATACTGAATGGCTCTGTTGTACTTACAATTACAGGCTATGCTCAGGCTCCTTGTCAGAACTCGCAGGATGCCATGGTTCTGACCATCTCGAAACAGGCAGTAGTTGATGCAGGAGCCAATGTTAGAATTTGTGAAAACGAATCTCTTACATTGTCAGGCGCATCTGCAAGCAATGCTGTTTCACTCCTGTGGACAAGCAACGGAGATGGCAGTTTCGACGATGCAACACTTCTGAATGCAGTTTACACACCAGGCACCAACGATATCATTGCCGGATCAGCTACTCTCACTCTTACAGCTCAGTCAGCTGGTAATTGTGTGCCGGTATCTGACCAGATGATTCTATGGATCAGTCGTCAGGCAGTAGTCACAGCTGGAGATGATGCAAACATATGCGAGGGAGGTTCATACACACTCAACGGAGCTTCTGCACAATATCACTCTTCAATTTACTGGACTACTTCCGGTACTGGAATATTCAATAATCCGAACATTCAGAATCCGGTGTACATTCCAAGTGTGAGCGATATTGCCAACGGACAGGTGGTTCTTACCATCACAGCCGAATCTGCACAAGGTTGTGCTCCTGCTGTTGATCAGATGGTTCTTACTTTCAGCAGGGTACCTTATGTAACAGCAGGCCCGGATATGTCAATTTGCCAGAATGAGCAGTTTACAATTCTTATGGCTACAGCCCTGAATTACTCAGATCTGATGTGGACTACAACCGGTAGCGGTACATTGCTCAATGCAAACACGCTCAATCCTACTTATATACCAGGCATAAACGAAACCGGATTGGTTGAGTTTACCCTTACAGCTAATGGTGAAGGAGGATGCAGTAACCTGAGTTCAACTGACAAGATGCTGCTTACCATCCACGAAAGTGTAGTTGTTGATGCCGGTGATGATCAGACCATACCATTCAATACAAACACCATGCTTGAAGTGGTGGCAACAGGTGGTTCAGGCGCATATGCCTTTAACTGGCAGCCTTCTTCACTGCTCTATTACGCCAACACCAGCAATCCTGTTACACGTAACCTTACCGACCACACCAGGTTCTACGTTTTGGTTACCGATCTTATAACCGGATGTCAGTCGACCGACTCGGTTATGGTATTACTTGAGGGTATCAATTATCCGCCGGTTGCAATTGATGATTACGATACTACTGCATTTGAAAAACCAATCACGATCAACATTCTGGCGAATGATTCTGATCCTGAAAACGGAGCATTGAGTGTAAGTATCTGCGGTAATCCTCTTAATGGACTGGTGGTTGTAAACTCCAACGGTACTATAACCTACACTCCATACGCAGGATTTAGCGGAAACGACTCGATTTGCTATCGTATCTGCGATAAGGGCGAGCCTGTGCAGTGTGCTGAAGCAATGGTTTACATCCATGTACTTCCCGAGCCACAGATTGAAGACCTCGTTATTTACAACGGAGTTTCACCCAACGGCGACGGAATGAACGATACCTGGAAAATTAAGGGTATTGAAGGATTCCCCGACAATGAGGTGAAGATATTCAACCGCTGGGGTACCAAAATCTGGGAAAGCAGAAATTACGACAACGACGGAGTTGCCTGGGATGCCACAAACAAACGCGGCGACAGGGTACCTGATGGCACTTACTACTACATTCTGGAAATCAAGGATGTGAAAACATTCACAGGATGGATTTATGTAAGGAGCGAAGACTGATTCTGAAAAATGAAAAAACAAAGTAATATGAAAAAGTTAACCGGCCTAATTTTCCTGTTCTTCAGTTTTACGGCTTTCGCCCAACAGGATCCGCTTTTCAGCCAGTATATGTTTAACAAGCTGGCACTGAACCCGGCTTATGCAGGCAGTCATGAAATGCTCACCATTGATATGCTTAACCGCTATCAATGGGTGGGCATTGATGGTGCGCCCCGCACATTTACAGTAGGCGCACACATGCCTACCCGAAACTTTAAAGTCGGGCTGGGGATTTACGCTTATCAGGATGTGCTGGGGCCAACCAAAAACCAGGGTTTAATGGCTACTTACGCTTATCGGCTGCTTATGGGTAAAAGCAGTCTGTCATTTGGTTTACAGGCCGGATTCAAATACTTTGATTTCGACTGGCGGCAGATCAATGTTGAAGACCCCGACTATACTTTTACCCCGGAGGAATTTCAGCGGTTTACTCCTGATGCCAATTTCGGAATTTATTATCAGAACAACCGGTTTTTTGCCGGAGTTTCTTCAAAACAATTGTTTCAGAATGAATATGGTATGGTGCAGGTGGATGGAAAAACCACCTACACCAAACTGCTCCGCCACTTTTATGGATTGGCCGGCGGAGCAATACCAATTGATGAGAAAATTGTTTTCAGACCATCTGTATTGGCTAAATTTGTAAAAAATGCCCCACTGCAGGTTGATGTTAATGCCAGTGTGCTTTTCGATAATATCTTCTGGATCGGAATGTCATACAGAACCGAAAAGGCATTGGTTTTTATGACCGAGTTCAGAATTTCAGAAAAATTCAGGGTAGGTTATTCCTATGACTATTATCTGAATGAGATTCTGCCGCACAACAAAGGCTCGCATGAATTCAGACTAGGCTTCGACCTCGACATCTACAAAGAAAGAATGCTTACTCCGCGTTTCTTTTTTTGATTCATTAAAAATATTTCAGAGTGTACCAGACCGGATATCAGCGCTTAATTAAAGGTAAGATGAAGAAAATAACAATTCTGCTTTCGGTAATTTTGCTGGCAACAGCCACAGAAAGCTTTGCCCAGATAAGAAAGGCAAACCGCAACTTTGACCTTTATAAATACTCCAAAGCAATTCCTTTGTATCAAAAGGCTGCCAGGAGTAAAAAAGATGAAGTGAGGAAAGAGGCAACCCTCAGGTTGGCCGATTGTTATCGGTTTGTCAATAATGCTGAGGAAGCCAGATCGTGGTATCTGCGGGCTACTGAATTCAGCAACATTGACCCGATCAATTACTTCTATCTGGGGCAGGCATACCGCACCTTGCAGGAGTATGCCCTCGCACAGGAGGCATTTCAAAAATATGCAACCCTGCAACCCGACGATCCCCGTGGTGAGGCATATGCCAGATATTGCGGTATGATGGAAGAATGGCAGCTTTTCCCGCCTGCTTCCGAAATCAGAAACGTTAAAAACCTCAACTCCAGGTACTCTGATTTTGGACCTGCCTTTTTTGAAAACGGATTGGTGTATACCTCTGACAGAAACCCCAGTCTGCTTGAAAACAAAAGGTACGGATGGACCAACTTCAATTATTTGAATCTATATCAGGCTGATCCCAAATTTTTCAGAGACTTTTGGCGCGAAATGGCTGAACCTGTTTCCATGTCGTCAAAGTTTAATCAAACTTTTCACGACGGGCCAGCGTTCTTCACTCCTGACAGCAAATCAATCTACCTTACCCGAACTAAAGTTGAAAAAATAAGAAAAGAAGGGAATAGTGTTCTCACTTACATGCTCAAGATTTATTATTCATCTCTTGAAGACAAGATTGATTATAAGGCTTTTCCGCACAACAGCGACAGTTATTCAACCGGACATCCAACCGTAAGCAAAGACGGCAAAACAATGATTTTTGCGACTGATATGCCCGGTGGGAAAGGTGGGTCAGACTTATATTTATCTTCCTTAACAGGAGGATCATGGTCAACCCCGGTAAGCATGGGTGAACAAATCAACACTTTTGGCAATGAAGTATTCCCGACTCTTGTAAATGATACTCTGCTTTATTTTGCTTCTGACGGCTTGCCCGGATACGGTGGCCTTGACCTCTATGTTTGCCGGCTTGCCGATGGCAGGTGGTCGGAACCTGAAAACCTTCACACCCCAATCAATTCATCTTACGACGACTTTTCCATTGCAGTTGCTGCCGACATGAAATCGGGGTTCTTCAGTTCGAACCGTCCCGGAGGTGAAGGTAACGATGATATTTATGCATTCCGGAATGCCAGGCCTCCGGTAAAAACCATCCCGGTAAAGCCAGCTATTCAACCAGTTCTTTTGGCCATGAAGGGTATGGTAAATGACAAAACAACAGGCAAACCATTTGAAAAAGCCAAAGTTTTTGTACTCAACACCAAATCAAACAAAGTCAAAGTTCTTGAAACCAATGCCGACGGGGTTTTCACTATGCCTGCCGAAAAGAATATTCTTTATGTAGCTAAGGCTGTAAAATCCGGATACATTGACGATTGCCTGAACTTCAGGATTGAAAGCAGCGATACAGCCAGTCTGTATGAAGTACCGAGACCACTTATGCTCGACAAACTCGAGGTGAATAAATCATTCAGGGTAGAAAACATTTATTATGATCTCGACAAATGGTTTATTCGCGAGGATGCCAAACCTGCTCTCGATAACCTGGTGGAAATAATGAAAAAATATCCCATTACCGCTGAGCTTTCATCTCATACCGACAGCCGGGCAAGCCATGCCTATAATGAAGAACTATCACAAAAACGTGCCGAAGCTGCAGTCCGGTACATTGTGCTTCAGGGCGTTGATCCTTCCAGAATTATTGCGAAAGGTTACGGAGAAAACAGATTGGTAAACGGATGTTCTGATGGGGTTATTTGCACCGAAGAAGAACATCAGGCAAACCGCCGCACAGAATTCAAAATCTTAAGTATTCAGCAACAAACTGCTGACGATGGCTTTAACCCCGACACATTTGCAACTGAAGATGAAGTTGATGTATACCTCTTCGATCCTGAGTTTTTCCGTAAATGCTTTGGCAGTAAAGCTTTGCCCCGGGAGAACATTACAAATGATTTAAAAGTCGAAAAGACTGTTGCTCAGGAAGTTCTTTTACCTGCACCTGCTCAAACAGTGAGTGGGGCTTGTTACGGTGTTCAACTGGCAGCGGTTGGAAATATCATGCCGGTAAACGACCCCTGGTTCAAAGGGATAAAAGACATAAAAATTTATAAATCGGGCAGGTTAAATAAATATGTTGCCGGATGTAATGATCGTGAAACAGCTCAAAAACTCCTTTCAGATATACAGGCAAAAGGGTTTAAAGAAGCTTTTCTGGTTAAAATTGAAAATGAACAGATTTTACTGGCACGGTAATTCTGTGGGGTAAAAAAAAACGGCAAACCTCAGGTTTGCCGTTTTTTATGATAGTATCAGATTAAAAACTTTTAAATCCAATTATCTCGCGTACTTCCCGAATAGTTTTGGAGGCACTTTCGTGTGCTTTATCCCTGCCCATTTTAACTACCTTTCTCAGGTATTCATGATCAGAAGCAATTTCTCTTATTTTCTCACGGAAAGGCTCTGTGAATGCTATGGCATCTTCGGCCAGTTGCTTTTTCATATCGCCGTAGCGTATCCTGCATTCGTTGTACTCTTCTTCGAAAAATGCAAGGGTTTCAGGTTTTGAAAGAGCTCTCATCAGTGCAAAAATGTTTTCTATAGCCTGAGCTTTAGGTTGATTTGGCTCTGTAGGACCGCTATCGGTTACTGCTTTCATTATTTTTTTCCTGATGGCGGCAGGGTCATCATTCAGGAAAATAGCATTCCCTTCGCCTTCTGATTTGCCCATCTTGGTGCTTCCATCCAACCCGGGAATCTTAACAAGCTGCTCACCAAAATTGTAAGCAACAGGCTCGGGGAAATATTCAACATTATAAAGCCTGTTGAAACGGTTGGCGAAGGTACGGGTCATTTCAAGATGCTGTTCCTGGTCTTTTCCTACTGGCACCATATGTGCTTTATGGATGATAATATCGGCAGCCATAAGGGTAGGGTAGGTGAGAAGCCCGGCGTTGATGTTGTCGGGCTGGGTGCGTGCTTTATCTTTAAAAGAGGTAACTCTTTCCAGTTCACCCAAATAGGCATTCATGTTCAAAAAAAGATACAGTTCTGCTGTTTCGGGAAGGTCGCTTTGAAGGTAAAGCGTAGCTTTCTCAGGATCAAGGCCAGCTGCAAGATAATCAACGAGCACACTTTTTACATTCCCATGAAGATCGGCCGGGGTTGGATGAGTGGTGAGAGAATGATAATCAGCAATAAAGAAATAGCAGTTGTTTTCATTCTGCATTTTTATAAAATTGCGCAAAGCGCCGAAATAGTTGCCCAAATGCAGATTCCCTGTAGGCCTTATTCCACTAACAACAGTGTTCATATTTTTGGTGTTTTTCTGGCAAATAAATTTTTATCCGGATGCAAAATTACGGCAAATCCGGATGTAGTTGGTATTAAAAAGTCATTGAGGGTACTTCAGATTTTGATCTCGTCGTCAACTTTGTTGAAGAAGCGGTACTCAAGAAAATGATAGGAGGGCATAGGTTTCAGCCTGATCCATCGCTTGTATTTCAGATACCACTTCATTCTCAGCGAAGGAAACCCGTGTACAAGAAATGCATACATAAAGGGATGTAAAGCAATTTTTATGTATGCTTCGTTTTGATCCTGAGTAAGATAGCGAATATTGTTTTCGATCTGGTCAACAATGATAATGCTCGGTTTAATTTCTCCGGTTCCCTGACAGGTGGGGCATTTTTCCAGAATCTGAACATTCATTTCGGGCCTTACCCTTTGGCGGGTAATCTGTACCAGTCCGAATTTGCTGGGAGGTAAAATGGTATGCTTGGCGTGGTCTTTTCCCATTTCTTCCTTAAGCTTTTGATAAAGCTTACGGCGGTTTGACCCCTCGTGCATGTCAATAAAGTCAACCACAATTATTCCGCCCATATCACGCAACCTGAGCTGCCGTGCAATTTCTGCTGCAGCTTCAAGGTTTACGGCAAGGGCATTCATTTCCTGCGAAATTTCCGAATTTACGCGATGACCGCTGTTCACGTCAATTACATGCAGGGCTTCGGTATGTTCAATAATCAGGTAAACACCACTTTTTATGGTGATGATTTTACCGAACGAATTTTTTATTTGTTTATCAATGCCAAAGTGCTCAAAAACCGGGGCTTTGCCTTTGTAAAGCTTAACGATATCTATTTTATCGGGAGCAATTGTGCGTATATAAGCCCTTATTTCTTCGTACAAACCTGGTTCATTAACATGTATATTGTTGAACGACTCATTCAGCAGGTCTCTGAGAATGGCAGTTGTACGGTCAATTTCCGATAAAATCTTCTGAGGGGCTTTTGCTCCTGCAAGTTTGGCAAGGCAGGTGTCCCATTTGGCTATCAAACTCCTGAGGTCGGCATCAAGGTCAGCAACTTTTTTATTTTCGGCTACTGTACGTATAATTACTCCGAAATTCTTTGGTTTGATGCTGGTAATCAGCCTTTTCAGGCGGTTCCTTTCCTCCGAACTTTTAATTTTCTGAGAAACAGAAACTCTTGATGAAAATGGAACAAGAACCAGATAACGGCCGGCAAACGATATTTCGGAAGAAATGCGCGGGCCTTTGGTAGAAATCGGTTCTTTGGCGATCTGAATCAGCACCTGTTGGTTGGGAGTAAGAACACTGCTGATTTTTCCTGTTTTCTCTATATCCGGTTCCGGCTCAAAATCGGCCATCGATGGCAGGTCGGGTTTGCCGGTAAGATATAGTTTTAACAGTTTATTCAGAGAATTAACCTGAGGGCCGAGATCAAGGTAATGCAGAAAAGCATCTTTTTCGTAACCAACATCAACAAAAGCAGCATTAAGCCCGGGCATAATCTTTTTAACCCTGCCCAGGTAAATGTCGCCTACTGCAAAACTGTTGTTACTTTTTTCCTTGTTTAATTCAACGAGATCTTTGTCTTCGAGAAGCGCAATATTCACTTCCGAAGGACCTGCGTCGATTATCAGCTCCTTATTCAAAATTCTGAAATTTAAGAATGTGGCAAAATACTTAAAGAAACAGCACTACATGAATGCCACTACTTCAAGGAAAGGACCCAAATAATACAGGGACATCTCCATCACATGCCCGCCTCAGGCGGACAAGTGATGTGATACTCCCGAATCAAGAAAAATTATTTCTTTTTGTGTCTGTTCTTGCGCAAGCGTTTTTTCCGCTTGTGCGTCGCCATTTTATGTCTTTTTCTTTTTTTTCCGCTGGGCATGGTAAATTCTTTAAAAGATGAACAACTACTTATTTAACCTTGTTCTTAACTTCTAAAACAAAAGTCTTGGCAGGTTTAAAAGCGGGAATATTGTGAGCAGGGATAATAATGGTAGTGTTCTTTGAAATGTTTCTACCGGTTTTTTCAGCCCTTTTCTTAGTAGTGAAGCTGCCAAATCCTCTTAGGTAAACGTTTTCGCCGTTGGCCAGAGAGCTTTTAACTGCATCCATGAAAGCCTCAACAGTCTGCTGTACAGCAACCTTCTCGATGTTGGTCTTACTAGCAATTTCAGCTACAATTTCTGCTTTTGTCATGTTGATTTTGAGTTTAATGTTTTGAGAATAAATTTTTTAAACGGGGTGCAAATATACGGGTTTTTGAAACAAAACGAAATATTTGCAGTTTTTTTAACGTCAATTGCCTCAATTTAAGTGAATTTCGCATCCGATATGGACTTTACTGCCCTGATTACCGATTGGTACCATACAAATAAAAGAGCTTTGCCCTGGCGCGAAACCCGCGATCCATACCTGATTTGGGTGTCTGAAATCATACTTCAGCAAACCCGTGTAAACCAGGGACTGGATTATTATTTGCGCTTTGTAAAAACTTTTCCTGATGTAAAATCACTGGCAAATGCCGATGAGCAGGATGTACTCAGCATCTGGAAAGGCCTTGGTTATTATAGCCGGGCCCGGAATATGCACACTGCTGCCAAAATAGTAATGGAATCAATGAATGGAGTTTTTCCCTCTGCTTATAAACAGTTAATTACACTTAAGGGTATCGGCAAATATACTGCCGCAGCCATTGCTTCAATATGCTCAGGTGAAAAGCAGGCGGTAGTTGATGGAAATGTAATCAGAGTTTTTTCACGGGTTTTTGGATACAGGGAACCTGCTGACAGTACTCAGCTATACAACAAGATCAGGCTTAAGTCAACTGCTTTAATGGAGCTGCAAAATATTGATTCCGGCACTTACAATCAAGCTGTAATGGAGTTTGGGGCGCTGTGGTGCAAGCCTAAAAATCCTTTGTGCGATCTTTGTATTTTCAGGGAAGAATGTTTTGCATTTAAAAACAGCATGACCGAAATGCTTCCAACGCCCAAAGCAGATGTCAAGCGCCGGAAACGCTGGCTGAACTACCTTGTAGTTATTCAAAATGATTCATTTCTGATGCAAAAACGGTCAACCGGAGATATTTGGGCCGGGCTATGGGAGTTTCCGTGTTTTGAAGCCGGAAAACTTTTTTCAGTGGATGAAATGGCCACTGAGTTTGAAATCAGGTTTGGTTCATCTATATTTCCAAAGTTGATTGCTTATGAAAAGGATTTCAGGCATCTGCTTACACACCGCGAGATTCATGCCCGTTTTTTTATCTGTAAAATATCTGATAATAAGCATATTCCCGCATATGAACCAGCAGAGTTCATCCCTTTTAATAGCTTGAACGCCCTGCCTGTGTCCCGGTTAGTTGAAGGGTTTATCCAAAAATCCGGACTGATTCCGGGGCATTAAAAAGACTATTGTTTTTTGATGTGTTTGGCTGTATATTTGTACTTGAGTTAGGACAAAAAAACAACCACCATGGCACGAGGAATCAACAAAGCGATTTTAATCGGAAATCTAGGCAAGGATCCTGAAATTCAGAATTTCGACAAGGGAGTAAAAAAAGCAGCTTTTACATTAGCGACTACCGAAACTTACCGCAACAGAGACGGGCAGGAAATGGAACAAACTGAATGGCACAATATTGTGCTTTGGAGGGGATTGGCTGAGGTAGCTGAAAAATACCTGAGAAAAGGCTCTCAGGTATATATTGAAGGGCGCATCAGAAACCGGTCGTATGAAAAAGATGGCCAACGCAGATATATAACCGAAATAGAAGGGGACACACTTAATCTGCTCAGCAGCAGGCAGCCTAATGAAAATCCGGCATCTTATCAGGAAAATACCCGTTCGGTACCTCCTCCGGTAAAAGGTGATGAGGATTTACCATTTTAATACTCAGGAATATTGAACACAAAACCCTGCGCTTGATCAAGATGCAGGGTTTTCTGGTATGGTGTCAGGCTCTTCCGCTTAATGACTTTGGTATTCTTCCGTTTTTTATTGATTCCGATCGCAACCGCCGGCCAACGATACGTTCGGTCATTTTCCCTGTTTCCAGAATCCTGTCGATATCCAGATTGGTTTCAATTCCCATTTCATCCATCATTACCACCATATCTTCGGTAGAAACCAGCCCGGTAATTCCAGGATCTTTGTAATAATATGAACCGGTTCCGGCTACAGGCACTCCGTCAACAAAATTGGCAGGCTGTCCGCCTATTCCTCCCAGCGTTGATTCAAAATTGGTCATACCGGCCTGAAGTGCAGCAAGCACATTGGCCAGTCCCCAGCCCCGGGTAGTGTGGAAGTGCACAATGTGTTTTTCAGGGTTTGGAATATTTTCGAGCAGCATGGAAAAATACCTGTACACGCGGTCGGGAGAAGCAGAGCCATCATGATCGGCATGTTCAACATCGTTAGCTCCGATTTCGAGCCAGCGTTTGGTGAACTCAATCGCTTTTTCCATTTTGGTTGGACCCTCAATGGGGCAGCCCCATATAGTACTAACGGTTCCGTTAACTTTCATGCCTGCAGCGTGTGCCAGGGGGATATATTTTTCAGCCATTTTCCAATAATCCTCCAGCGAAAGACCTGAGTTCTTTTTGTGGTGCGACTCACTGGTTGACACCATAAGCAGTATGCGGTCGGGCCCCCAGCCCTCCTTTCGGGCTTCAATGGCGCGTTCAATGGCTTTTTCGCGAATGGTAACTGCAGTAAGACTTACATCATTGATAAGATGTGCAATAGTTTTGCTTTTGCGAATTTTCTTCATGATCTCATCGGCGTCTTTAAACTGTGGCATCCCCGATGGATTGCCGAAGTTGGTAACTTCAATATGTTTAAATCCTGATAAAATCAACTGTTCTGCTACCCAAAGTTTGGCTTCGGTAGGGATGAATTTTTCCTCATGCTGAAATCCATCGCGCACGGTGATGTCGCCGATGGTTACTTTTTTTGGGTAATTCATTATTT
>JANJXJ010000235.1 GCA_024709105.1 Lentimicrobium sp.
GATTCATCGGACGACACGCAAAAGACCGTATCAAATTCGTTTCCATAGGTTGTAAAAGTAACCATAGCACTCAGTGGATCTGCATGGTAATATTCTTTATTGAAGTGGGGAGTGATGACAAAATTTTGATTCAAACTTTGTGTAATAAACTCAAACCTACCGGCACTATCAGTAAAAGTGGTAAAGGCATTATCACCTTCTATGGTAATTCTGGTGTTATCGCAAGGCACGCCCGAACCAGTACATGCATCGTTATTGAGATTGTATAAAACAGTGCCGCAGATGCGGTTTATCTCACACAGATTCGCTTCACAATCAGTGGTATAAACCGAATTTACAAGTTCAGGATCAAGTGTCTTTATCAGGTCAGCTTCCGACTGATCGTCAACACAAATATTGTTTATCGCTTTGTTGGTATTTACAGTACTGATAGAATTATTCCCGTTCTTTAAATTCAAAAAATTAAGTGGCCTCCATAAATTAAGGTCAAGAATATCAAGTGAAGGACAACCCGACATATCCACCTCACGATTCCGTAAAATCAACTTCACATCCTCAAGCATTGGCATATTTGTAATCTGCACATACTGATCTGACGACCCTGAAAGATCACAATAAAGCTTCTGTAACGAAGGAAATCCGCTCAAAACAAATGTATCATCCGGGCATCCGATTTCAAGTGAAAGATTGGCCAACAGCGGCAAATCGGCAATGGTGAGATATACACCAATCAGGCTGTATTTTAAAGTTTTTAGCTTCGGAAAACCAACAATATTAAAAGGCAGGACGATAATGTTCTGATCTTCTGTTATTGACATGTATTCGAGATTGGGCAAATTATTGATCTCAAAAGCCGACAATACACTAAATTCGTCAGCGTTATAATTGATATTATGAAGTTTAACCTGGTTCAAATTGGGAAAATCTGTGATCACAAGCGTATCCAACCAAATATAACCAAGGTCAAGAGAGTGCAGTTCAGGCAGGTTGTTCAAGGTAAAAGAATTCAGCCAACGACAATGTTCCACCTTCAAATCATGTAATTGGGGTAGGTTGGTGAAATGAAGCACTTCAATACCGATGTTCTTCAATTCTATTGAATCCAATTGAGGGAGGTTTTCAAAAGTTAAGGTGCGGCCTGTATTATAGTAGCTGGAGGTATATTTGAATACCTCCAGTGGCAGGTTAATTAGTTCCAGGTCGCGAAGTTTATATGCGTCTATCTCCACCCGCTTCAATCCTGGCAAATTCTGCAGGTTGAGGAATCGCAATTCAGGCCCACTGATATCAACATCTGCCAAAGCCGGTAAGTCATCAAAGTTCAGTAATGCAATTGCCCCTTCTCTGGCAATAAAGCTGCTGAGTAACGGAAGGTTGGATAAGTGCACCGTTGAATCAGCTGTATTGGCATACAGTTCAAGATATTTAAGGTCGGGCAGATTACTGAAATTTAATGTCGGGGTTAAATTCCAGAGATTTCTGTAGAAAACCGTATCCAAATGGGGAGCATTCGAAATTGAAAAGTTATCAGTCTCCAGATGCACGCTGATAACCGACAAATTGTCCATATCGCTTATAGCCAGTTCAGAAAAAATATAACTCTGTTGGTAGCTTCTCATGATCCTGATCTCATGCAGGTTATCCAGTCCTGAAATAGAAAGTCTGTTTACCTCCTTAAGCTTCAGTGCTTCAAGGTTCGTCATACCAGGAAGATTATGCAGCGTAAGGCTGATATCCATCCCATTAATATCAAAATCACTCAGTGAAGGCAGGTTTGATAATGTTAATTGCTGCATAAGATTGAAAGAGCAATCCACATACTCCAGTGATGGAAGATTAATCAACTCAATATACTTGGCCTTGTTGGAATGGTTGTCGGCATGACCAATAACCTTCAGTGTATCGAGCTCAGGGAAATTCTGAATAATAACCGTATCAAGCCTGGTATGATAAAGCCTCAGGTAAGTGAGCGGATTATCATCAATAATAAGCGTTTCAAGATTATAAATATCGATATCCATACGGGTAAAATCATTGCCAGAAGCATCAAGGTATTCAACACCCGAACTTTCGAAATCAAACGAACTGATATGATTATCAGAGAAATCAAGATAATGCATCGGTGGCACCCCTCCCCATGAACCGTTACTTGAAAGATCCAATGCAGTCAGGCTATTGCGTGAGCAATCTAAAGTATCAAGTGCATCCAGGAAGTAAGCACAATTTACACATGTAAAATTAATCTCAGTCAGTTGAGGATTGTCGGTAATTACCAGTTTCTTAAGCGCATTGGCCGGCACTACATCCACATAAGTGAGGTAAGGAAAATTCCTCAGTTCAATATATTCGATC
>JANJXJ010000135.1 GCA_024709105.1 Lentimicrobium sp.
CCGTCGGCTTCCACACAGAATCTTTGTCTGAACGGCTCAGCAACTGCACTCTCGGTATCCGCCAGCGGAGCAGGACTGAGTTACCAATGGTACAGCAACAGCAGCCAGAGCAATTCCGGTGGTTCCTCAATTAATGGAGCAACCTCGGCATCCTATACACCACCAACATCTGTTGCCGGAACCACCTATTATTATTGTGTGGTCAGCGGTACCTGCACCCCGGCAGTTACTTCCAATGCTTCGGGAGCTATAGTGGTCAGCCCCGCCTCAGTCGGTGGCACAGCCACAGCCACCAGTGCTACCTTGTGCACCGGCAGCAATACAACCATTTCAGTTACAGGTTACACCGGCAGCATTCAGTGGCAGCAATCTGCCAACGGTTCAACCGGATGGACGAATGTAAGCGGTGGCAGCGGTGGCACTACTGCTACTTACACCACACCCAATCTTACGGCTACCACATACTACCGTGCCGCTGTTACCAGTGGATCCTGCTCTGTAGCATACAGTTCTGTAGCTACGGTAACAGTAAATCCGGCATCGGTGGCAGGCAGCATTTCGGGTGCAACCACCGTTTGCACAGGAACCAACAGTACCGTGCTGACCCTGAGCGGACATACCGGAACTATTCAATGGCAATCCTCTGCCGACAACAATACCTTTGAATACATTTCAGGGGCTACATCTGCAACCTATACTGCCACCAACCTTACCTCAACAACCTATTACAGGGTGGTGGTTACCAGCGGGGTGTGCAGTTCAGCCACTTCTTCAGCAGTAACTGTAACTGTAAGTCCGGCTGCTGCCGGAGGTACCGCCGCAGCTGCTGATGATGAAATCTGCTCCGGCAACTCTGCATCAATAACCGTAAGCGAGTACACGGGTACCATACAGTGGCAGCAATCTGCCAATGGTTCAACCGGATGGGCCAATGTAAGCGGCGGAAGCGGGGCAACCTCGGCCACTTATACCACGCCTGTGCTTACTTCAACTACTTATTACAGGGCAGTAGTAAGCAGTGGAGCCTGTGTTGCAAACAGCACCACCGCACAAGTGACTGTTCATGCTTTGCCAACGGTGGCTTCTGTCACAGGCAGTACATCCGTCTGCAGCGGACTTACCACACAGCTGAGCTGCTCAACCTCAGGCGGAGTATGGAGCAGCAGCAATACCGGTGTGGCCACAGTAAGCAGCAGCGGATTGGTGACCGGCGTTTCGGGAGGTACTTCTACCATCAACTATACAGTTACCAATGTGCAGGGTTGCTCATCGGCTTCAACAGCAGTGGTCACCGTTACCCAAACTCTTGATCCTCCAACTTCTGTAACTGCAACACCGGCCATTATTCAAACCGGACAAAGCAGCACCCTGAGCGGAACAGTTCCCGGCACCAACTCAGTATTGTGGTACACCACTGCTTCGGGAGGGACTCCCTTTGGCGCAACCGCCAGCGGATCGGGCATTGTGGTTACACCTTCAGTTACCACTACCTATTATGCCGAAGCTTCTCCCTGCTCCGAAAACAGCCTGAGCAACATCCTGAGCAACCTCAACAGCAATTACGGAAGCATCATCAACCAGATACCCAATCGTTATGACTTTAGTGAAGGCAGCAGCGGCAACTACATCAACGATGGTGGCAACGATATGTACGACGGTGGCAATTACCTGAGTACCAATAATACTACTAATTTCAGTTATAGTGACAACTCAGTAATCAGCAACAGTGTATTTGGAACCGGAGGCAAATATTTTACCCGCAAAGTACAAGGCTTATTTGTGCTGGCAGCCGATATGGTCAACGTAAGCTGGTTTAAGGTAAGCGGTAACTATGGGTCAGATTGTCAGGGGTCAACCAATTCGTCAACTTTCACCATTACCGTGGGATGCAAAACCTTTAACTGCTTCCTGAGCCGGATTTACAATGCCGGAGATCCCAGCATCAATGAGCTGTTCATCATACCCGCCAATCCAGCAGCCAGCCATACAGGCATCGCCAACACCTGCGACAGTTACCATACCTTAAACAGCATCAGCAACTCAGGCCGCATGTATTACCTGTTGTATGCCGGAAGCGGCGGTTCGTACATCAATGATACCTATGCACAAAACATTGCCACGGCATTTCTTACCCAAACCCAGGCTGTTCTTACAGGCAACGGATGTGCAAGCAGCACCCGGACACCGGTAACTGTTACCATCAATGATTTGCCGGTGGTAACCACTGCTTCCATCTCAAATATTACCTCAAACAGTGCAAGCGGCGGTGGAAATGTAACCTCCGATGGCGGGGCTGAAGTTACCGCACGCGGTGTTTGCTGGAGCACTTCGGCAAATCCAACCATTGCAGGCAATAAAACAGAGGATGGCACAGGAACAGGTACTTTTAGTTCGTCAATTACCGGACTTACACCGGGTACTTTGTACTATGTGCGGGCTTATGCCACCAACAGTGTAGGTACTTCTTACGGAAGTCAGGTGACATTTACCGCCTATTCTGCCGGAAGTATCGGCAGCAATCAGGAGATTTGTTCGGGTTCGGCACCTGCTATGCTGACTTCGGTTTCTGCTCCGGCAGGAATGCCTTCACCCACATACCAATGGCAAAGCAGCAGTGATAACAGCAACTTCATCGGCATCAGCGGGGCAACTTCCCCGACATATCAGCCAGGCAATTTGTCGCAGCAAACCTATTATCGCCGCAATGCCACTCAGGGAGCAGTAACATTAAGCAGTAATGTGGTGACCATCTCCATTTCGGCAGGTATTTCGCCGGCCAGCAACGTAACAGCTACTCCTGCGGTAATACTCAGCGGGCAGAGTTCCAATCTGAATGCCACCACTACTGCAGGCAACGAAATCAAATGGTTTGATGCAGCATCGGGAGGCAACCTGCTGGCTACCACAGCATCAGGAGCTAACTATACTGTGAGCCCAACTGTAAGTACTACCTACTATGCTCAGGCAGCGCCAATAACCTGCACAGACAATACTCTTGCAACTATCCTGAGTAATCTGAACAGCAATTACGGCAACATCATCAATCAGATTCCCAGCCGCTACGATTTTACCGAAGGCTCATCAGGGAATAGTATTTCTGATGGAGGCAATGATATGTACGACGGCGGCAATTACCTGAGTACCAGTAATACTGCAAATTTCAGTTACAGCGACAACTCAGTAATCAGCAGCAGTGTATTTGGTACCGGAGGTAAATATTTTACCCGCAAAGTTCAGGGTATGTTTGTAATGGCAGCCGATATGGCCAATGTAAGCTGGTTTAAGGTAAGTGGCAATTATGGAGCTGATTGTCAGGGGTCAACCAATTCATCAACATTTACTGTAACAGTGGGTTGCAAAACCTTCAACTGTTTCCTTAGTCGCGTGTACAATGCCGGAGACCCCAGCATCAATGAATTGTTTATTATACCTGCCAACCCATCAGCAAATCAAAACGGCATAGCCAACACCTGCGACAGTTACCACAGGTTAAACAACATAAGCAGCTCTACCCGTATGTATTATCTGCTTTATGCCGGAAGCAGCGGTTCGTACATCAATGATACCTATGCACAAAACATAGCCACGGCATTTTTAACCCAAACCGGTGCAGTAATTACTGGTTCGGGACAATGCCCTTCCACTGTGCTTACTCCGGTTACCGTTACTGTGGCAGGCGCTCCGGCTGTTACTACAGCGGCAGTTAGCAATGTGCAGGCTACCACCGCCAGCAGCGGGGGAGAGGTAACCTCTGACGGAGGTTCCACAGTTACAGCACGTGGTGTTTGCTGGAGTACTTCACAAAATCCAACCATTGCCAACAACAAAACTACTGATGGCACAGGCACCGGCAGCTTTACCTCCTCCATCACCGGATTGACTACCGGAACAACGTATTATGTAAGGGCTTATGCCACCAACAGCATGGGAACCGGTTATGGCGAACAACTTAGCTTTACTCCGTTTGCCTTGGGCAGTTTCCCTGATATTACCAAAACATACGGCGATCCTGCATTTAACTTAGTGGCTCCTTCATCGGCCAGCCCGGGTGCATTCAGCTACAGCAGCAGCAATACTTCTGTTGCCACCATATCGGGAAGCACGGTGACCATTGTTGGCGCAGGAAGCAGCACCATTACCGCTACTCAGGCGGCTTCGGGTGGTTACGGCAGCACATCTGCCACCTGCACCCTCACTGTGAATAAAGCCGCTCAGGTGGTTACGCTTACCATCCCCACCAGCCAGCCGCTGAACTACTTTACAGGCGGAAACACCCTGACCATAACATCTTCATCATCTTCAGGATTAACAGTAACCGTAGCCATCAATACCGGCAGCAGCACTGCATCGGGAACTCTGACTCCAACAGCAAACCCGGGTGAATACATCCTCTCCGGAGTAAGCAGCGCCGGTACCATTGTTTTTGATGCCACTCAAGCCGGAAACGCCAATTATAATCCAGGCTCAACCAGTCAGAGTTTTGTTGTTGAACTGGGCAATCAGCAGATTACATTCAATGCACTGAGTGCCAAAACCTATGGAGACCCCGACTTTACTATCAGCGCTACCGGCGGTGCATCTGGCAATCCCGTTACCTTTACCAGCAGCAATACCGCAGTAGCTACCTGCACCGGAGCCAACGGAGCCACCATTCATATTGTGGGAGCTGGCAGTTGCCTGATTACTGCAAATCAGGCAGGCAATGCCAGCTGGAATGCTGCGGCTGCCGTAAGTCAGACATTGCTGGTTAACAAAGCTGAACCTTCCATTACTTTTGCAAACATCAGCAAAACCTATGGTGATGCACCCTTTGTCCTGAGTCCATCTTCCAGCAGCAGTGGTGCATTTACCTTCGAAAGCAGTAATACCGGTGTCGGTAGTATTTCGGGAAGCACCTGCACCGTAGAAGGAGCGGGTTCATCCACGCTTACAGCTTATCAGGCAGCCGACGATAACCATCTTGCCGGCACAGCTACTTCAACGCTTACTGTGGATAAAGCAAGTCAGACCATAAGCATTGATGCCATTGCTGACATCTCGGTGTCTGATTTTGTTATGAATCCCATCACTGTGGTGGCAACAGCCAGCAGCGGGTTGCCAGTTACTTTAAGCCTGGCAAACGGTTCTGTGGCTACCCTCGATGGTTCTGTTCTGAACTCTTCCAATGCAGCAGGCAGTGTGACCGTACAGGCCAATCAGGCAGGTAATGATAATTATCTGGCTGCATCGCAGGCTACCGAATCATTTACTGTAAGCATATCCAATCAAACCATTACTTTTGAAGAAATAGGAACCAAATACCTGAACGATCCACCGTTTGACCTGAATGCAACAGCATCTTCGGGCTTGCCGGTTTCCTATGTTTCAAGTAATACAGCTGTGGCTACCATTGATGGAAAAACCGTAACAATTACAGGGCTGGGAACTACTACCATCACTGCTTCACAGGCAGGAAATTCAGCCTGGAATGCCGCCACTCCGGTAGATCGGGTTCTTACTGTAACCCTGGCAAGCCAGACCATTACCTTTGATCCTCTGCCCACCAAACATGTGGGTGATGATCCGTTTGAACTTACAGCAACCGCTTCTTCGGGGCTTACGGTAAGTTACGCTTCAAGCAATCCGACCGTAGCCACTGTTAGCGGAAGCACTGTTACCATACTTACTGCTGGCACTACGGTTATTACTGCTTCACAGGCAGGAAATGCCTATTATACTGCTGCTACACCTGTTGAACAAACATTAACTGTTGGAGATGAGGTGTTTGTGTATTGGGAAGGTGATGAGAGCAGCGACTGGAACACATCAGGCAACTGGAGTACCAATATTGTTCCAACGGCTGCCGACAACGTTGTGATACAGACTTCAGCTACATATCAGCCAGTAATCAGCGGAAGTGTTTCCTCGCCTGATCAGTGTAAAAAACTAAGCATTGAAGACAATGCCTCTGTGACTATTCCGCCTCTAAAGGCGCTCACAGTCAATGGTATAATTACCAATAACGAAGGCAATACAGGCATTGTGATACAATCTGATGCAACGGGTACAGGTTCGCTGTTGCACACTACAGCCAATACTGCCGGAACCATTCAGCGGTATATTACTGGCAACGAAAATCTGGAAGCCATGACCTACCATCTTGTGTCGGTTCCGCTTACTCCGGCAAGCAACTCGCAAAGCAGCTTGTTTATGGATTCTTACCTCTACCGCTTCAACGAGCCGAGCAACGACTGGGAAGCAATGGGCACCAGCACTTCCAATGCGCTTGACGAAACCCGCGGTTATATGATTTATCTGCCTGCCGCATCCACCACATACAGCTTTGCAGGCAATATGAATGCAGGATCATTCAGCAGCAGCATTACCAACAGCCTTTACGGATATAACCTTGTGCCCAATCCTTATCCTTCAGCCATTGACTGGCAGGCTGCATCGGGTTGGATCAAAACCAATCTGAATGATGCTGTTTACATCTGGCCATCGGGAGGCAGCAACTATGCAGCCTATGTGGATGGTGAAGCAACCAATGGCGGTTCGCGTTATATTCCGGTGGGCCAGGCGTTTTTTGTAAAGGCCTCAGGTTCAAGCCCGGCCATTGCCATGAGCGATGCAGTGAGGGTTCACAACACACAGGCATTCTTCAAAAACGAAAAACGCGATGTACTCAGAGTTAAGGCAACTTCAGCAGGATATACCGATGAGGCAGTGATTCGTTTTATGACGGGGGCAAGCACAGGTGCTGACAAATTGCGCGACGCATGGAAAATGCCGGGCCTTGAGAAGGCACCACAGTTGTACACCCTGACATCCGGCAACGAAAAGCTGGCCATCAATACGCTGCCGTATCAGAGTGAAGCCTACACCGTACCTATGGCAGTTGGACTGAACGAAAGCCGCGATATGCTGTTTGAGTTCACCGGAACTGAAACTTTTGATAACTCGGTAAGCATCTATCTGCACGACCTGAAAGCCGGTACCCAGACCAATCTGCGCGAAAACAACAAATACAGTTTTGTTTACGCACCCGCCGATGACCCCGTCAGGTTCAGGGTGATTTTTGGCGGAACCATTGGTATTGAAGAACTTGCTGAAAACAAGGTACAGATATGGTCACATGGCAATACACTGTACATCAGCACGCCGGCAAACGCCAGTGTTGTAACAGACCTTAAGGTATTTGATGCCACCGGAAGGTTGCTGCTCAGCGAGGCCCATCCGGGCAGCGGATTGATAAGCAGACAGCTGGATATGCCAGGGGCTGTTACTGTAAAAGTCATACAGCAGAATGGCCGGCTCAGCACTCAGAAAGTGGTACTAATGCCTTGGTAGTGAATGATGAATAATAATTATTGTTTGACAAAAAAACCGTTAAAAAATGAAAAAACAAATTTTGGCAATCAGCATTTTAATGTTAATGAGTCTATTTGCACTAGCTCAGGCCCCTCCAACACCTCCTTCAAATGCGAACAGCGGCGGTGGTCCGGTAGGAGGTAATGCACCGGTAGGCAGTGGCATGGCGATAATGCTGGTTATGGGTGCGGCTTATGCAGGCTGGAAGAAGTATGAGGAAGTGAGGTAGTTTTTAATCGAAGAGGCGAAATTAGTGAACTAAGCGAATGGCGAGAACTTAGCGAATCTCGTCACTCCACGTTGTTGCGCGACGAGACAGGCGAAGCGAATCTCATTACTCCACTGCGTTAGGCGACGAGACCGGCGAAGCGCTGAATCCTTGTTTTGAAAAAATGACCTTCCAGGTATTCTTATTCTCCTGGAAGGTCTTACTTTTTTCCTGCCGAAGCAATCTTGCTGAACGAAGAAAGGGTTGAGCACTGCCCAGCTGAGGGCGAAACGCCACAAGTTCCTCAGTTATAAACTAAAGCTAGCTGTGGAGTATGAAATTCAAGCCCCAGCGGCGTGCCCCGCAGAATGCGGTGGGGCGTAATATTGGTAAAAAGCGTAAATCATGTACCATTTAAGCTCCGCTAAGCGGAATTTAGCTACGCTGAGCTCACCGCCCGTGGCGGTTCGGTTGCAATTCCGCTTTCACGAAAACCAACAGTGAAAAACCATAGCATAAAAATTATTTTTTTTCTTTAAAGCCACATTCAAAATTCAATTTTCCAAATTTTTATTTTTCAAATGCTCAGGCCGCAT
>JANJXJ010000236.1 GCA_024709105.1 Lentimicrobium sp.
CACCGCTCCGCTGAGCGGAATTTGCAATTCCGCTCCATTTTTAACCTTTTAAAACTACCCTGATCCCGGACAATTAATACGACTTGATTTTCTTTAGTTTTTGAACAAACTCCGCTGAGCGGAATTTGCAATTCCGCTCCATTTTTAACCTTTTAAAACTACCCTGATCCCGGACAATTAATATGACTAATTTTCTTTAGTTTTTGAAAAAACTCTCAAACACATTGCGCTGAGCGGAGAACTAAATTCGGCCTGCCATATTGCGCAGATATTTAAACCAGAGCGCTGAGCGGAATTTAGCTTCCACCGCCTTTGGCGGGGCTAACGCTGAGCTCACCGCCCTGGGGCGGTTCGGTTGCAATTCCGCTCCAATTTTAACTTTTTAAAACTACCCTGATCCCGGACAATTAATACAACTTGATTTTTTTTAGTTTTTGAAAAAACTCTCAAACACATTGCGCTGAGCGGAATTTAGCTCCCACCGCCTCTGGCGGGGCTAACGCTGAGCTCACCGCCCGGGGCGGTTCGGTTGCAATTCCGCTCCAATTTTAACTTTTTAAAACTACCCTGATCCCGGACAATTAATACAACTTGATTTTCTTTAGTTTTTGAACAAACTCTCCTACTGTAATTTTCTGGGTGTTGATTTTAACCCCGGCTTCTTCCTGGCTTTTTGTATTGAGCAAAATGTTGTTTTTTGCATCCTCGATATTGTGGTTAGCTTTTGAGATGCGGTTCTCTGAATTTGAAATGTCTTTAAGCAGATCCTTTTTCTTTTTCTGAGCACTTTTTAGTTCTGATTCCTTCTGCTTTTTAGTTTCAGGATCAGAAGCCAGACTGATGTCGGTGGTAAGGCTGCCAATGCTTTGATCGGTAACCTCCAGTTGTTTGCGGTATGCCAGAATATTGTCGTTTTCTTTGGCAATATCAGCATTTGATGACTGTATTTCTTTATCAAATCTTTCGCGGTCTTTGCGCAAGCCCGACAGGTTTTTTTCCATATCCTTTAACCTGGATTCTTCGGCTGAAAGCTGTTTTTCAGCAACCTCAATATATTCGTCCTTCGCAAACTTTTTAAGAAAATCTTTCAGTTTCTGATATTCGGGAGATCCGGAAACAGCAAACTCTCCTCTTCTTAACTCAACACCAGCGAAAAGCCTGACCATGGAATCCTGGGCTTTTATCCGGCTTTCAATATTAACCGGGCCTTCAAAAATATCTTTGATCAACGCCCCGAACAAACTAACATCCTGCCCCGAAATCACTGGTTTTGATTTTGTCCCCTTTTGAATGGTTTTTGCCCAGCTATCCAGAATAGTTTTGGCCGAGGCTTCAGGAATATCAACCCATATTCCCGGAAACTCCAGGGTGCCGAATGTTTGGGTATCATCAGCAAAGGTGATGGGTTGCTGTGCATTTACCAAATGTACAGTAATAAGAAGGACTGAAATTAAAAGGAACTTTTTCATGCCAGGTATTTTTTAAAATTTTTATCAGAAGTGACCGACTAAACCAAGAAATGGAAGAATTATGTGTTCGAGATTCCTACCCCCGCCGATGGCGGGGTCGGAATGACACGCAGTTACCTTTTTTGGGGAGGGGGTAGGGGGGGGGGGGGGGGGGGGGGGGCCCCCCCCCCCCCCCCCCCCCCGCCCCGCCACCGAGAGGCGAATGGGTGATAAGGATACCAAACAAAGATATATGATCAGTGAGTGTTTTGTTATTA
>JANJXJ010000162.1 GCA_024709105.1 Lentimicrobium sp.
ATAGCTTTAAAAGGGATGGCGTTCATCCTGGAACCGGTTCGCTCCGGGCGGAGAACTATGCGGCAAAACCCCTCCCCCGCTGTTGGTATTGGAAGCTAATAATCGCTGGTTCCGGTAGTTGTCGGAATTGCGAAGTGGTTATATTCATGTTTATTATAAGCTGCCGTTCTTTTACTGTTGTAAAATTGATTTCTTGGTCTAATAGTTTACTCATTTAACCATTTTGAATATTCTCTCCAGTCGTCCAAATAAATACTCATCATTTTCTTTTTGTCAAAGTCCACAAAACCGAGCTTTGAACACCTCGGATATTCTGCTTGAGACAAAACATCTCTACTGTCTGCATTTGCCATTTCAATGTAAGGGTCAATTAACGAAATATTTTTGTTTACAAGCTTTAAAATTGCAGCCGAAATTCTATTTATTCCATTTGGTTTATCGCCCCTGACTTTGTAAAACTTACAGGTTACCTCATCAATATATTCGGGAAATTCCCTTGCAATCAGTCTTTCAAGCTGATTAGTGGTCACTTTAGCAACAGGTTGAATTCCTAAATATTTTATCCTAAACTCCTCAAACATTGTGTTATCAATTCGTTATTCTTTTGTTTCGTGGTTCGTTTATACGGTAGCCTGTAACATTTGAGGCTATGCGCTGGCGGGCAGTTTTAAAAACATCTTTTTCCGGCCAGCACATTTTTCAATAAATGTACAATCTTTTTTCTTACAACCATGCGCCCGATAGTGTTTTAGCCTTTTTTAGCCACCGTTATCCTTTTTCATTTTTTTCCAATATTCTTGATAGGTTTTTACTTGCTCATCAAGACGAATTTCTTCATTGTTTAAATATCTATGATAGCTATCCATAATTATTCCAGACATATCATCAGGATGATAAATTCCAATTTGATTGAAATACTTTGATAATCTTGAGCCACCCCAAAGCTGCCAATTATTTCTCATCCATATTCCTATACCAAAAAGATGGTTTCCTGACGAATATTCACTTTCAGATAATTTGGCAATTTCTATTTTAACACTATCTGTGTATATTTTGTCTAACGTTTTAATGCAATCATCTAGGTTTTCAGGTATATATATTCCACGTAAGCTATCTGTAAAAAACCTGATTATATCTTCTTCATTGTGCTTTTGTTGTCTGATTTGAAAAGGTTTTAATATTTGATCATGATTTACTAATGTACCTTTCAATTTTGCCTGATAAGTTCTAAGGACAACCTCAATCATATCGTAAGGAATCTTCAATCCTTTCCTTTTGTAGTATTTTCCAAGTCTTGCGTCTTTTGTAATACTTCTTCGGGTCCATTTAAAAAACCATTCCTCCATTACATCAAATTCAGTTTTGGAGTCTTTGTACCAAATGATCAAACTATCAGAAGCAATTTGCATAAGTCTTACTTTCGTTTCAATAGATAATTTTTTATCTAACTCTTCAATTGCTTGATTTACATTTTTTGGAGTCTTTGAAAAAACTTGTCCATTTAATTTTGCAATTGAAAGAATTAAGAGAATTGATATGATAATTATATTTTTCATTTTTTAATGGTGGCTAACGGTCTGCACATAAACATAAATGGCGAGCAAAAATGCACAAACTTTTCGGTTAAATTGTAAGTTTCCAATAATACACAAAGCACTCGTTTCAAGACAAATTACGCCATTTTTGTTATAAACTGTTAGCTGTAGTTATTATATCTTTTCTGCAAGTTCCTTTGGTAAAATTTTATCCAAAATCATTTTCTGTTTTTTCTCTATCACTAAAAACTTCCAATCAGTTATTCCATTTTCTGAAATGGCATAAACATCCTTTTGAGACTGGATTTCGAAGAAGTCAGATTTCTCATTGTATTTAACGTTTTCAGCTCCAAATGTTTGTTCAAATGATTGTTTTGTCAAATTAATTCTCATTTCCTTCTCATCTTTAGTTTCTTGATCTTCACTGTTGATTTTAATATTTAGCTGGTTTGAATATGTTAAAAGAGAATAGTATTTATTTTCTATTTTTTGAAAATCATTAACAGATAATATTTTAGGATTCAAAATTTCAAATTCCATTGTCGGATTATTGAAAGTTTGTTCCATTAGCGCTATCATTTGAGATTTTGGCACAATTTCAAAAAATTCGGGTGTTATATATTCCATTGATTTCTCAAATTCCATATTTACAATTGAATTCAAATATGCAGAGAATTCCGATTCAATGTTTTTCTTGTAATCTTGAGCAATTCCGATTCCACAGATTGTCAAAAATAAAATCGTAAGTAAATTTCTTTTAATGTTCATTTCAATTGTTTGGGTTTAGTTTTTTCAAAATTACAGCCAACGGGTGAATATTCAATTATTCCGTAAATATCCGACCTGCCCGCAATCTCCACAGTTGCTTTCTCAAACCGGTTTTTCACCACAAATATAACATTTTATTAAATATCCAATCCTGCCCTCAGATTTTTTGGCTTTAATATTTTTAGCTCTAAAAGGCACTCAGGCTTGCATTACGTTTTGCTGCATGCCTGAGCCGCCCCCGGGTGCTCTGCATTTTTCAGCTTGCTAAACCGAAGGAAGGCATATTAATATTATGGTATCGTCCTTTACTCCCAACTCATGTTCTGTTAGATACTGAAATAGGTTGACCGTTTTAAAGGTTAAAATAGTTACTTTTAAAACTTCAACAATGGCAACAAGAAACAAGTTTAATCAAACTGTAAGGGAGCGAATCATGCGCCATTTCAGCAAAGAGTTCAAGCAAAAAAAGGTTCGGGAAATAGAGCAAAAGAAGACCCGGATTTCGGATGTTTGCAGAGAATACGAGGTTTCTGACACAACTGTTTACAGATGGCTTAGGCAATATGGTTCTCAATACCATAAAGGAGTCAGGACCATAGTGGAAAGCGAAAGCGACACCCGCCTGATTATGGAACTTAAACATAAAATTGCGGAGCTTGAACGTGTTATTGGGCAAAAGCAGGTAATGATAGATTTTAAGGACAAGATAATTGAGCTTGCTGAGCAAGAGTATAAGATTGACATTAAAAAAAAATTAGAAGAAAAGCCATTCTCTACTTCTGGAAGCATAGAGAACAACTCCCACAAAGCTTAAACCATTTTTATGAATCAATTGGAATTACAAAACAAGGGGTTCATAAACTGGCAGATAGTTATATCCGCATGAACGAAGAAACCGAATACCTAAGAATTGTGATGACTCAAATACGCAGAGAACACCCCACTATGAATGGCGTTGCTATGTATTACAAGATAAACCCTGTAACTATAGGGCGTGACAAATTTTTGCAATTATGCAAAGAATTAGGATTCCAGGTGGAAAGAAAGAAGCGGTTTCGGGGCACTACTGACAGCTCTGGGGTAGTTAGATTTCCTGATCTGCTCAAAGGTGCAAAACTATCAGGAATGAATCAGGCATTTAGTAGTGATATCACCTATTTTGAAATCAATAAATGCTTTTACTTTATCACTTTTATAGTTGATTGCTTCTCTAGAAGAATCTTGGGGCATTATGTTTCTTCAAGATTACTAACTGAGCATACTACGCTACCAGCACTAAAAATGGCTATAAAAACCAGAAAATACGACCTACCTACAGGTGTAATTATTCACTCTGATGGTGGTGGGCAATATTACGATAAACAGTTCCTGCTTCTTACAAAACGCTATAAATTTAGTAACAGTATGTGCGAATTTGCCTATGAAAACGGGAAAGCAGAACGCATAAACGGGGTAATAAAAAACAACTACCTGCACCACTGGAAGATCTCTAACTTAAAGGAGTTAATTCAATCGGTTGACCGTGCAGTAGAACTCTACAACTATGAAAAACCTCATAAAGCGTTACATTATTTAACGCCAGTGACGTTTGAAGAAAAATTATTAAATTTGCATCAGCAAACCAGGTCGATGATGAAAGAGTCATTCGACGCAAAAGATCAGGATTTTGGGGCATCGAGCCCCATAAATCCTGAGCAAACCAGGTCTCAGAATCAAG
>JANJXJ010000026.1 GCA_024709105.1 Lentimicrobium sp.
CACTTGGAGCGGTAAGACAAATAATTGTAGCGAAGCTTGCAGAGGCATTAGCTAATCAGGTCGCTTCAAATGCAAAATTTGGTTTACCCGGTCTTGCATTGGCGGGGGTGGCTATAGCAGGAGTACAGGCTCTGTTTGCCAAACTTCCTAAATTTGCAGCAGGCGGTATTATCCCGGGAGCTTCATTTGCCGGTGACATGGTTACAGCAAGAGTAAACTCCGGTGAAATGGTTCTAAATAAGAGCCAGCAAGCCAGGCTATTCAATATAGCAAACGGTGGGGTTAGCTCTGGCCCCCAAAATGTAAGGTTTGTCATCAGAGGAGAAGAACTTATTGGAGTAATTGACAATTATTCACGCCGCATAAACTCAGGTTACTAGGGTGATAGTATAAAAAGGTTTTGAAAAGTATTTAAGTAAAGGCCGGACACCTTATTGCTTTCTTGCTTGCGTTCCCTAGTTCGAAGGGCTGCATTTTCCCATTTGCAGCCCTTTTTTTTATGTAAATCCTTTACAAATCCTTTACAGAAGCAAAAAAAAAGGGCTCTATAAAGAGCCCGTTTTATTGTTATAACTTATTGATTTTCATTTTGTAGCGGGGACGAGAATTGAACTCGTGACCTCCGGGTTATGAATCCGACGCTCTAACCGACTGAGCTACCCCGCCATTGTTTTGGGAGTGCAAAAATAGATAAATATTTAATAATTACAAGGGGTGAATTAATTTTCATTGAAATTAAAGTCTTTCTTTAAATATTACTCTATTGCTATGACTTTGAATTTCCGTTCTCCGCTGGCCAGTTTCAAAGTAAATGATTCTCCAGCTTTTTTGTGTATCAATATTCTGGCAAGCGGCGAGATAAACGCAATCTTTCCTTGCTTTATATCTGCCTCATCTACACCTACAATCTGAAATTTTTGTGTTTTTTTATCTTCCCCAATCTGAAGAATAATGCTTGAACCAAAACGAACTTCTTTATCTGAATCACTTTCGTTTGAAATTACCTGAGCAGATAAAATCCGGGACTCAAGCATCTGAAGCTGAGTATTCACAATGGTTATGATATTTGCCTTATCATGATCATCACCAATTGAAAGTTCTTTCAGCTCAGCGAGAAGCATTTCCTTTTCTTTCAGTAAGTTCTCCATTCCTGTGGGAGTAACGTAATTCGGCGTGCCGTCGGGCAAATCAGCCCGCGGTGGAACAAATGGCACTTCCCGCTGATCATCTTCGTTTACAAAAGCTCTACTCATAACTGATAATTAAAAAAGCAACAAAAGCTCAACATGGTAATTTGGACAAGTTTAATTGTTAAATTTTTATGAAAAGTAAAGATAATAATATATACCAGACCACCCCATGATTTCAGGCATATTTTCTGCTAATACTGCATAGCTTTAGTTAATTATTTCTTTAAATTATGCGCATCCTTGACATACTGGAATTTACTTTCTACCTTTGACAAACTATTTCAGGATGTTTGCGTTCAATATTCTTGCTACACCTGTAATTTCAATCCTTTGCATTATTCTGTCAGGAAATGCCTTATTGATTTCAGTACTAAATTATTATTAAACAATTTTTTATGAAAAAAATTCTGAATCTGACTTTTTTTGTTGTCATCAGTCAAGCCTTATTGTCGCAGAATTATCTGATCAATTTTGTTGCCTCGGGGCAGAGTTCTAATATTGACAGTATAGAGGTGTCGAATTTGACCCAGAAAACATCACTTACTTTGAAGGGATCAGATACATTGCATCTGCTGGGGACCGTAGGTTTGTCTGAAGAAACAATCAAAGATCATAAGTTGAAAATTTACCCGAATCCGATGAATCAATCTGCAAGAATTGAATTTGAAAATCCCGGATCAGGGTTAACGAATCTCTTAGTGATTGATAATTCCGGAAGAATTGTCCTCAAACATGCTGAAACATTGGTAAAAGGATATCAAATCTTTACGATTTCCGGATTGCGAAATGGTCATTATTCTATTCAGATCAGCAATGATAAAGTAAACTATTCAGCCCAGATCGTTTCCGCCGATAATAATAACAGTAAGCCTAATCTGAAATATGAGGGAAATATTTCAGTTAATAAAACTGGAAATCAGTTGAAAAGTGTAAGCGATCTGGTTCAGATGCGGTATAATGACGGCGATATAGTTCTTCTGAAAGGCTTTTCATCCATTTATTCAAGAATTATCACAATTGTGCCAACTGAAAGCCAGCAAGTTGAGTTTGAATTTATTAAATGTATTGATTTTGATAATAATATTTATCCGGTTGTAACAATAGGAAGCCAGACCTGGATGGCCGAAAACCTGAAAGTTACCCATTACCGCAATGGAGATGCCATACCCATTGTTACGGGCAATTCGCAATGGATTGACCTTAGCACAGGCGCTTACTGCTGGTACAACAATGATGTTAGCTGGAAAGATGCCTATGGCACATTATACAACTGGTATGCCGTAGTTGACAGCCGGGGACTATGCCCGGCAGGTTGGCATACACCAACCGATGCTGAATGGACAATTTTAACTGATCATTTAGGCGATTACAGCATTGCAGGAGGTAAGCTGATGAGTACCCGCACTGCGCCCGATGCGCATCCAAGGTGGAATTCTCCCAATGCTAGCGCTACTAACATAAGTGGCTTTTCGGCTTTCCCGGGTGGCTACCGAAGCAGTAATGGTACATTTAACTACCATGGTGCATACGGTTACTTCTGGAGTTCTGGTGAGTACAGTTCAGGCTACGCCTGGGGCCGCTACTTGTATTACTTTGGAGCTGATGTTTACAGGGACGGTAGCACTAAGGGGAGAGGAAGGTCTGTTCGATGCCTCAGGGATTAGGTTTTGATTTCGGACTTAAAAATTTAAAAATTGCTACTTGCCTTGGTTTAATCGCAATTTAATAATTTCACTGATTTGGTAAATCTTTCAGCGACTTTTCAAAATAGTTATTATCCATTTGGATAAACCCATTTTTCATAAGGTATTTCTTATGCTTTTCGGTTTGAGAATGAGCTATTATTTTGGATATTCCATCCTCAATAAATTGGTTACGAAGGCTCAGAAATACGAATTTACCATTCTTGAAATCGCGATATTCCGGAATAACATAATCAAGGGTGACCATAAGTGAGTCTTCTTCCTGACGATGCGCGACAAAAATTCCGGCTACAGCCATATCACGGAGTATAAAAAATGCGGTATCTTCCTGTTTGAGCTGGTAATTAAATTCTGGAAAAAAGTTCCGGATTTCTTTCTCATGGAATTTCAGAAACCTTTCAAGGTATTGATTACCCGGTTTAACATGAAGAATTTCAAAGATTTCCTTTTTTGAATAAATGGATCGCAGATAATAGATATCTACCAACACTATAAATAAGTTTAGGAATCCGACGGGCAGTGCACCAATCATAAATCCGTAAGCTGAAAAGGTAACGGCTCCAACCAGGTTGATCCATCTGAACATGAGTATAGAACTAACAGTCATTGATATGGCAATGATGATTGAGGCAATATAGCCTATCCATTGCAGAAAACTTATTTCCATATTAGAAATTCGGGTTTAATATTAAACAGCCAGTAATTAATTTGCAGGCAAAAGTAAGATATACTAAGTAATATTTTGTAAAAATTGCTTTCTGAGTAAAGGTTGTGTATAAATCTGGAAAAGAGATGGTTGGGTAAAGTAATTCACGTTTAAATCTTGTCCTGTGGAATCTTTTGGCTATAATTTTTATTTACTTGTACATGGAATGCTGTAACTGCATAAAACAGCTGTTTTCCCCAGGGCACCGCATTTGCCCTTCAAAATGATATTGATGAAATTCAGGCTAACTATCCTGGATGTATACATTTTGGAGGAAATGTTGTTATTTTTGGCGATGATGTATACAATATTACAGGTTTGAAAGTCATATAAACTCCGCCCAGGGCGTACACGAGTTCAATTCTCGTCCACATTAAAAATGTTAAGGTTGTTAAAAGAAAGCAGCCTTTGTTAAATTTAAATGAAAATGATGTCTTTGCCATCAATAATGGATTCTCGTTCAGACAAATTCTATTTTGAGACGCCGGATTTACATATTTTAAGTTTTGATACAAAATGCTGACACATAATTGTTTTTGTATTCAGGAATTTAATAATTTTACATTTGAATAGGGGTAAACCCAGTCATAGTTGTCTTACCTTTAAATAGATTTAGAAAGTTATGAAAAAAATCTGGATCATAGTTTTGTTGGTATTAAGCATTAGCAATGTTAAATCGCAAGGCTGCCTTCCTGAAGGCATTACATTTTCAGCTCAAGCACAGATTGATTATTTTTCAGTGGTATATCCTGGTTGTACTGAAATTGAAGGTAATCTTACACTCGGTGAAACAGGTAATAATCTGGAAAACCTCGAGGGATTAAGTGTTTTAACCAAAGTGCATGGAAATCTTACCATCACCCGTTTACAGAATGTTACATCACTTTCAGGTCTGCATAATATTGATTCAATCGGAGGTGACCTGATAATATCTCTCAATGCTGACCTCGTGAATTTATTGCCCTTGACAAATCTTGTTCATGTAGGTGGGGATATAAGGATCAGTATGAATCAACAAATGACATCATTAAACGGATTAAATGCTCTCAAGAGTATATTCGGATCACTGGAACTCAGCAGCCTTTATTATCTGCAACAGATTGATGATCTTCAGTCTCTTGATACTATAGGGGGAGGAATAACATTGTATGATCTGCCATCTCTTGCCAGCTTCGACATTCTGCCTGATATGCCACGAATTCACGGAGATATGATACTGGGAGGTGAACTTGGGTTTAATGACTTATCCGGATTTTCATCCCTGACATCACTGGGAGGCAGATTGTATATAAATGGCTCGAGCCTGGTTTCTCTAAATGGGCTTCAGAATCTTAAAAAGATAGATCAAAGCCTTGATTTTTCAGGATTTTTCCTGTTCAACTCACCGATTGAGCTTTCAGGTCTGGATACAATCATGGGAGATATGACTTTAGGCTTTAACAACCTTCAAGCACTAAACGGACTGGAAAATCTGGATTATATTGGAGGTTCATGCTTTCTGTATTATATGAATAACCTTACTTCATTAAGTGGCCTTGATAATCTAAAGGAAATTGGTAGCGATCTGGTTATTACTGATTTGAACTCTTTAGCAACAACTCAGGGATTGGGAAGCCTTGAAGCCATAGGCCGTGATTTAAAAATCGGTCCATGCCAATCCCTGCTGAGTCTGAATGGAATGCATAATCTAAGCTCATTAGGAGGTAATGTTGAAATTACAATGAACAGGGTTTTACACGATGTTGGTAATTTTCCTGTGCTTGAACAAATTGGTGGAAACCTGATATTGAGCAGCCTGATTAAACTTGAAGATATCAGTGGGTTAAATGCATTACATAGTATAGGAGGCTATTTGCTTCTGGAAAACCTGGCTGAGCTTGAACTTATCAACGGTTTCACCCAATTAACTGATATATCGGGAGATCTTAGAATTGAAAGGAATAAATCTCTTAAGAATCTGAATGCATTTGAATCACTTAACTCTATTGGCGGGAGATTGCTACTTACACAAAACGATTCCCTCATTTCTGTTTCCGGATTTGGGAATTCAGTAACAGCCGGGTGTAATTCAATACAAATTTCCAGAAATCAAATGCTTACAGATTGTAATGCAGAAATGATTTGCTCTTTTCTAAGTAATCCTGGCGGAACAATTGATATTTATTCAAATGCAACTGGATGTAATAAACATGCAGAGGTTGTTCAATCCTGCGGACAATCATACACTTGCCTGCCTTTTGGAAATTATTATATATCAAGCCAAGCGGATGTTGATGCATTCCCGGGCGAATATCCTGATTGCATTAATATCAATGGTTCAGTCTCAATTACTGGTGAAGACGTTGTAAATCTTGAAGGATTGTCGCAAATTCAAAGCATCTCCGGCGATCTGATAATTGGCCGCCGGGATGGAACCAATTTGAACTTGCTGGCAGATTTACAAGGACTGAATAACATTTCTATTATTGGCGGCGACTTAAATGTTTGCTGGACTGATGCTTTGCAGTCGCTTAATGGGCTTAATAATTTGCACTTTATCGGCAATAACCTCATTTTAAATAACAACTACAACCTATCTCAAATTGCTGATATTGGATCTCTACATTACATCGGTAATGATATAAATATATCTGAATGTCCGGTCTTAAGTTCTCTTAATGGGTTGCAGTTTTTGGATTCAGTACATGGAAATCTGACTCTTGAGAATTTATTTCAAATCAGCAGCTTTAATTCACTTGAAAATCTTCGCTGGGTAGGAGGGACTTTAAAACTAAATTCCTGTTTGCAAAATACTCTCCTCACCGGGCTGGATAGTCTCAAATATACCGGAAATGGCCTGGAGCTTTCCGAAATGGGTTCAATTGTAAATCTTGATGCCCTGAGCCAACTCACCAATATTGGAAATGGTGCACTAAAAATAAGCGATTGTAGCTCTCTGAGAAATATTGCTGGCATCAGAAATATTGCACCTGAATCTATATCAAGACTTGAAATTTCAGGAAATACCCGCTTATTTCATTGTGAAGTCGAAAGTATTTGCGGTTTTCTTCAAATTGCTCCTGGACTTGCTTATATTGCTAGTAACCGAATAGGATGTAATAGTGTGGATGAGATTAATGAAGCTTGTCTTACAGTAGATACAAAATTGGGTGAATATGCTGAAACAGTGAAGGTATTTCCAAATCCTGCAGGAGACTGGCTGACATTAAAGATGCCGGAAGGATTAAACGAAGGAGCTCTTTACATTTATAATATTGCAGGTGAAATATTATATAACCGTGATTTTGCAGGAAAAGAACAAGTCATTAACTTAACAAACATTCCTTCGGGCATTTATATTATGAAGGTAATCGCGTCAAATTGCAACTTTAATTTGAAATTTGTAAAGCTTTAAAACTACAAGAAGAAAGAAGCATTTGATATTAAATAAAGAAGCCCGGCTAACCGGGCTTCTTTAATATCAAGGTTCTTACTTTTTCTTACCCCATTTTATCAACACTGCCTGAACATCCTTAAACTTGATGGGCTTAGGCAGATAATCCACCATCCCGGCGCTTAGATAGCGTTCACGGTCGCCAGGCATAGCATTGGCAGTAATCGCAATGATTTTCGGGCGTTCTGTTTCAGGGTATTTGTCGCAGATGGCTTTGGTTGCTTCCATTCCATTCATTACCGGCATCTGAATGTCCATAAGAATAATGTCGTATTTTTTACGTTCCATCATTTCCAGAACTTTACGGCCATTTTCAACGGCATCAATCTTATAGCCCATTTTACTGAGCAGGGTAATTACCAGATCCTGATTGGTAATATTGTCTTCTGCCAGCAAGATGCGCATAGGCAATTTGGCAGCCAGATTTTTATCAATGTTATGGTCGGCAAGGTTACTGCGGCGGTTGCGCGACTCAGCAATTACTCTGAGAACCTCTTCAAAAAGTTCGGCAAGCTTAATCGGCTTCGACAGTTGTGAATCAAAAACATCAGTAGGGAGCTTGTTGATTTTTCCCAGTGAAGTAAGCATAATCAGAGGAATGTCTCCTTTAAAAGGCAGTTCCTTGATTGAGCGGCCCAGCTCCAGACCATCCATGGCAGGCATCTGCATGTCAATTACCGCAAGGTCGTAAGGCTCCTCATCTTCTTCAATAATGGCAAGCGCTTCCTGGCCAGATTTGGCTGTAATGGGTATCATTCCCCATGATTCAAACTGAAGTGTGAAAATATGCCGGTTGGTTTCGTTATCATCTACAATTAGCACCCGGCTGTTTTTTAATTCAGGGATCTGGCCGCGGACATAAAGTTTGGTTTTCCCGATTCCTGAAGTTCTTAACTTAACAGTGAAATAGAAGGTAGAACCTTTTCCAACCTGACTCTCTACCCATATTTTTCCATCCATCAGCTCAACCAGATGTTTGGCTATGGCCAGTCCGAGTCCAGTTCCTCCATACCTGCGGGTGGTAGAGGAATCGGCTTGTGTAAAGGCATCAAATAGAATACCTATTTTATCTTTGGGTATTCCAATTCCACTGTCTTTTACCGAGAATTGTACAATCTGATAGCCTTCTTCATCACGCACTTTTTCGATTGAAATAAAAACTTCTCCTTCCTCGGTAAACTTTATGGCATTGTTAATGAGATTGATAAGAATCTGCCGAAGCCGGGTGATGTCTCCAATGAGGAATGGAGAAACATCTGGCTGAATAAGATAAAGCAGGTCAATGCCCCGCTCAATGGCTTTTTGGGCAAATAAATCAAGTGCATCTTCAATGCAGTTTCGCAATTCAAAGGGAGCTTCTTCAAGTGCCATCTTGCCAGACTCAATTTTGGAGAAATCAAGAATGTCGTTGATGATGGTCATAAGGTTGTCGGCACTTACCCGAAGTGTTTCGACATAATTTTTTTGTTCTACAGTAAGATTGGTGTCGAGCAGCAGACTGGTCATGCCAATAACTCCATTCATCGGAGTGCGGATTTCGTGACTCATCATAGCCAGAAAGTCTGACTTCATACGATTTTCCCGCTCAGCTTCTTCTTTGGCTTCAATCAGTTCCTTTTCCTGCGTCTTGAGATATTCAAGATGCTTAACCATCTCGCGGAGGTTTTCAACTTCTTGCTGCAATTTCTGGATCGAAGATCCCTGATCTTCATGTAATGGCTTGTTTTCCATATGGATAGGTTCTGTAAAATGAAGAGCCTGTCGCCGGGATGGGCTGCTTGATTTTAATCGTACTAAATTAGCAAAAAATGCCAAAGTTTGTTTACTCTGCGTAATTTTTATTTAATCATGCAGATTTATTCATTAATACCCGAATTTTAAAAAGGTAACTGCTTTTCAGGAAAAAGAAATTCGAGGGTAATTTCAATGCAGAAAAGTTTAACTGCAAACTACAAGGTGTTGATATTCAGTTTGTAATTTCTTTTAAAAGACATTTTTTTTCAGTGATTCGAAAGCAGTTCAGCTGAACTGGAGGAAGAAAAAGTGTAAATTATTTTAACTTTTCTTTTAAAAAATGGCCGGTAAACGAGTTCCTGCATTGAATCAGATCTTCCGGAATTCCCTCAAAAATAAGATTTCCGCCTTGTTCGCCACCTTCAGGCCCCAGGTCAATAACCCAGTCTGAGCATTTGATAACATCAGGATTATGTTCAATAACTATAATGCTATGGCCTTTGGATATTAGCGCATTAAACGATTTCAGGAGTTTATTGATGTCATGAAAATGCAATCCGGTGGTAGGTTCGTCAAAAATAAAAAGCGTAGGTTTATCACTTGCTCCTTTTACCAGAAAACTCGAGAGCTTGATTCGCTGGGCTTCACCGCCGCTTAGTGTGTCGGATGACTGACCCATCCGAAGATATCCCAAACCAGTATCTGCCAAGGGTTGCAGTTTACTTACAATTTTGGCTTCGTGATTGTTTCCTTTGGCATGAGCTCCAAAAAACTCAATAGCCTGTTCAATGGTGAGATCAAGAATGTCGGCAATAGAGTGTCCGTTATAAGCCACTTCCAGCACTTCATCCTTAAATCTTTTTCCTTTACAGCTATCGCATGTCAGGCGAATATCGGCCATAAACTGCATGCCAATTTCAACAACGCCTTCGCCTTCACATTCTTCGCAACGGCCCCCTTCAATATTGAATGAGAAGAAGCCGGGTTTGTATGCTCTGGTTTTGGCCAGCGGCTGATCAGCAAACAACGCTCTTATGTCGTCATACGCCTTTACATATGTGGCAGGATTGGAACGCGAAGATCTACCTATTGGATTCTGATCAACCATTTCAACATCATTCACCTTAATGTAATCGCCAGATATTCTGTCGAGCAAGCCCGTCTTTTCGCCATATCCGCCATACATTTTTTTCAATGAAGGGTAAAGAACCCGCTTCACCAGAGAGGTTTTGCCGGATCCGCTGACACCTGTGACAGCTACCAGTACATTCAAAGGAAACTTTACATCAATACCTTTAAGGTTGTTTTCCCTTACTCCTTTAAGTTCAATAAAATCGCGCCATTTTCTGCGGTGAGCCGGCAGAGGAATACTGGCTTTACCTGTAAGATAACTGGCTGTTAAACTGTTTTCAGAATTAATCAGCTGACTAAAGTTTCCTTCAAATACTATTTCTCCTCCATTTTGTCCTGCAAGTGGACCAATGTCAATCAGGTGATCGGATGTGCGCATGATTTCTTCATCATGTTCTACCACAATTACTGTATTGCCGAGGTCGCGCAGCTGAAGAAGTACTTTAATAAGTCTGTTTGTGTCGCGAGGGTGGAGCCCTATGCTGGGTTCGTCGAGTATATACATTGAGCCAACCAGACTGCTGCCCAGCGATGTAGCCAGATTAATTCGCTGTGACTCACCTCCTGACAATGTTGAGGATAATCTGTTGAGGGTGAGGTAGCCCAGGCCGACATCGCTCAGAAATCCCAGTCTGTTTGTAATTTCAGTAAGCAAACGTTTGGCTATGACTCTCTCAAAATCAGTAAGTGCAAGGTTTCTGAAAAATTCAAGAGATGACGATACCGGCATCAGCACAATTTCAGAAATGGAAATACCATTAATCTTAACATAATTGGCATCGCTCCTGAGCCTGGTTCCCTGACATTCGGGGCAAATGGTTTTACCCCTGTATCTGCTTTGCAGCACCCGGTATTGAATCTTGTAGGTTTGTTCTTCCACAAACTTAAAAAATGCAGAAAGCCCGCCGAAATACTCATTTCCTGTCCAAACCAGTTTTTTTTGCTCAGCAGAAAGGTCGTACCAGGGTTTGTGTACCGGGAAGTTGAACTTGTAAGCACTCTTTACCAATTCATCTTTCCATTCGCTTAGTTTTTCACCTTTCCAGCAGGCAATGGCATCTTCATAAACTGAAAGGCTTTTGTTTGGAATAACCAAATCTTCGTCAATGCCTATGATGCTTCCAAAACCTTCGCAGGTTTTACATGCACCGTAAGGATTGTTAAAACTGAAAAGATTTACCGAAGGCTCTTCGAATGAAATTCCATCGGCTTCAAATCTGTTTGAAAAGTATTTTGTATCGGTACTTTCGTTGACGACAAACTCGCAAATACACTCCCCGTCGCCTTCGTAAAAAGCAGTTTGCACCGAATCGGCCAATCGTTGCAACTGGTCTTCATCCTGATTATTTAAAGCAATTCTGTCAACCAGCAGGAAATATTCTTTTTTGGGATTTGGTTTCTCCTTAAGCAGATCATCAATTCTCAGTACAGTGCCGTTTTCGCGCACACGACTGAATCCTTGCTGCATGAGTATTGATAGTTGTGTTTCGAGTGAACGGTTGTGTTTAACAAGCAAGCGGCACATAATACTAACGCGGGTCCCTTCGGGTTGTGATGAAATGTAATCGCAAACATCAGTTACAGAATCGCGTTTGACTAATGTCCCGGAAACAGGGGAATAGGTTTTGCCAATCCGGGCAAAAAGCAGTTTAATGTACTCGTATATTTCAGTTGATGTCCCGACCGTTGACCTTGGATTTCTGGTATTTACCTTTTGCTCAATGGCAATTGCGGGAGCAATCCCTTTAATGTATTCAACTTCTGGTTTGCCCATTCGGCCCAGAAACTGCCGGGCATAAGCACTCAGACTTTCAACATAGCGACGTTGCCCTTCAGCATAAAGGGTGTCAAAAGCCAGCGAAGATTTTCCTGAGCCCGATAATCCGGTAATTACAACAAACTTATTTCTTGGAATATTCAGGCTTATATTCTTGAGGTTGTGTACTTTGGCTCCCTTGATGAGGATGTGTGTTTCGGCAGTTGCGTTCCCTGTTGCGTCTGTAGTCATCATGCTTTCGTCACTTTCAGCAGCAAAATTAGAGAAAATTTAGCCCGGGACTTGCATTTGTTAAATATTATGCCGTATATTTGTGAATTCAAAGAGGGTGTTCCCTCAATTGTTGCTCATTTTTTATTAACCAAACCCAAAGGAGACGCTTATCGGATAAACATCTACGCTTTCATTTACTAACTTGAAAAAGGAGGCGTTATGTATGCCCAGACGATTAGCGATCAGGAGCTGATTCACAGGTATTTATCCGGTAATGAAGCCAGTCTCGAGCAACTCATTCACCGTCATAAAAGCAAAGTTTTTTCTTACATCTTTATGGTGGTTAAGAATAAACAACATGCTGATGACATTTTTCAGGATACTTTTATTAAGGTAATCCATACCCTAAGGTCAGGTACCTACAAAGAAGAAGGAAAGTTTATTCAATGGGTGATGCGTATTGCACATAACCTGGTGATTGATCATTTCAGGAAAAGCAAACGAATTCCGTTGCTCGAACCTTCTGACAGTGAGGGAAATATTCTGGATAACCTTAGGATTTACGACGAATCGGTTGAAGACAGAATGATCAATGAGCAAATACATAATGATGTGAGGGCGCTGATTGATTTTCTTCCCCCGGAGCAGCGCGATGTACTCATAATGCGGCATTATGCCGATATGAGCTTCAAAGATATTGCTGAGCAAACCGACGTTAGCATCAATACTGCATTGGGAAGAATGAGGTACGCGCTCATCAATCTCAGAAAGATGATTGAACAAAAGGAAATTATCCTTACTGCCTGATAAAAATAACTAAGAAAAATTTTTGTCGGGATAAAATAAATTAAAAAACAGGCCGTTATATTTTTGTAATTCTTCAGTTACAAAACTTAAAACGGCCTATGGACAAAAACTTTACTCCTTTTCAATTTTCCGGTGTCGCTTTTGAATCCGTTACTCTGTTAAATAAAAGTGCAGCTTCAGAGAATCTGCATATTGCAGAACCTTCGGAATCAGTGATCAGTAACATTCTGAATTTTTCAAAGGCGCTGGCAGTTGCCGAATCGAAAATTTCCGGAACAAAACATTTACTACTGCTCAATTAGATTAACTTTACCTGTTGAAAATTGCCGGTTGCTCACCGGCATTTTTTTTGGCAGACATCTTTCATTTTTGTCTTGCAATTGCAATTAATTCCGTTCTGAAGGATAAAAATTTATAACGAAGCCCACTGCTGAGCAGGGTGCCGTAATTTATTGCAAAAATCAAAGTTGTGCCTGTTTCAGGTAAATAGTGGATTTCAGCGGTTGATGAGAGCCCGCGCCCTCTGTATCCCCACGAAAACGGGAGATTTGGGTGGGTTGCATCCACAAAGTCTCTGAAACAGCCAGTCCCCATTTGTTTTCCATCTTCAATATCCGGTTCAAACGTAAGCATAGTTGAAAGACTCGCATCAGAAAGCAGACTTTTTTCAATAAACAGTACCTGCAAAAACCTCTGCATATCAGTCAATGTGCTGTAAATTCCGTTAAATCCATTTCCAAATCCGGTATTCCACATGCTTAGGTTATGGAGGTTGTTATTGCCGTATAAGTCAAAATAGCCCTGAGCCTTTAACCCATCAGGGATCTGTATTTGCGGTAGAATGTAAGTCTGTGTCAGCCCGGCCGGTAATAAAACTTCCTGTTGGATTATGCTGGCAGCCGGAATGCCTGTTGCAGATTCAACGGCCATTGATAATAATAAATAACTGGTATTGCTAAACCCTGCTGAATCGGCCGGCCTGAAAGGAAACATGGAGTTTTTGTTGTTTACAAACCTAAGCAGGTCTTCAGCTGTCCTTTCTTTTTCAGGTTCTTGAATCAGGTCAAGTAAAAATTCTCTGTCGGTTGTAAAATCATACAAGCCTGCCGTATGATTCATCAGATTCCTTATTTTTAAAGGACTGCTCCCATTTCCGATTTTTTTGAGTGTTGCTTTGGGAATATATTTATCAACAGGATCGTCCAAAGAGATCATGCCTTTTTCCTGAAGGCGGAATACTGCTGTTGCCAGAAAAATCTGAATTACACCGGAAAAATCCTGGACATGGCAAGCCTGCATGCTGATGTCATTTTTTATGTCTGCCTGCCCCGATGCACCGTTGAATATGCCGGTGCTGTCGTTTACCGACAATACAATTCCCGGCAATCCCTGACGTGTATATTTGTTGATTAATGCTTTGTAAGCCGCACTTTTTGAGGATGTTTGCAACGAATCAGCTTCAATTGTGCAATCTGATTGCATAGGGCGGTCGGTTTCCTTGTTGCAGGAAACAAGGAATAGAAACATTAAAATGCTGATAAGATGTATTATTCTTCGGGACATGCGAGTCTCTCCTGTCTTGTTCTGAAAGTTTCTGATGAATTTTTAAATAAAGTAAACTGAATTCCCAGCGCTAACAGCCCGTGGGGAAGAATATCGGAGATCGTAGAAGAAAACGGCAGCTGCAAACGCTGATCAAAATTGATATAAATTCTTCTGATGTTGTGTCTGTAACCTGCATCATAACCTACTCCCATCCCAACTCCACCAATCAGAGAAGGTTTGCCTGGCCCATTGCTGGTTCTGTAACTCCCGTCGGCTTGTATTACACTGCGCTCAGTAAGTCCAAAAGCATGCATATAACCAAGATGAAGCCCGGCTTCGACTGAAAATTTATTAATGTAGCGGCGGTAACCTGCTTTGGAAGTGATGGTAAAAGCGTGATTCAGATTTTTGTGGTAATAATATGCCATTGCCACATTCTGAAACCATTTTCCGGTCGCTACTTTTTTACCACCCAGTGCATGGGTATTTATGTTGGCAAACATGGGATCTTTGATGGTTTCTTTCCATCCGAACTCATATCCGATGGCAACTCCTGGATGAATTTGTTGCCTGAACGGAGCTGCAAGCGACTGCGGAAAGCGGAGGGTAGCATTGTTAAAAACTTCAAAGGAAAAAGGTTTGGTTCGCCATGGCTGAGCATGTGTAAGCTGAGCAAAAGTGCTGATAATGATTATCATCAGCAGAAATGTCAAAACTGAAGGCTTTTTGCCGTAAGTCATAAAACAGACAAATAAGTATTTGATGAGGGATGATTGTTGCAAAACTAAGATTATAATACAAGAATTACACCATCAGGATTAAAAACAATGGTGAGAGTTGAGATTTTTGACAACATTTTTAAGATGAAGTTAATAATTCGATTTTTTTGATGGGTTTGACTGTAAAAATATTTAGACAGATTTTTTTTTGGGAAAAATAAGTTTTTATATTTGCCTTTGTAATATGTTGTTCAGAGCAGAGGTATTTTTGCTCAATGAAATCAATTAAATGTCTGGTTAAAGATTTAAAATGCTTGATTTTAAATCAATTAGTTGCCGAAAATTGAATAAACAAATAAATAAACTCTTATGAAAAAGCACTTGTTTTCACTTGCCATTATTGGAATGTTGTTTTTTGATGGCTATACACAAAATTTAAACACTCCTGCAGAAATATTTAAGATCATGGAGGAATCCTCTGTAATGTATGAAATTCAGATATTGGAAAAGGAGATATTGCCGCCTGACAGAACTAACTTGTTAAATTACAATGATGTATATCGGGTCAAAGAGAACAATAATTACATCGTGATTAATTATGATGTTTCAGGAAGTACTGCCTCTTATGCATCCAAAGCTGAGGAATATTTTGAGAAAAAGGATTATGCAAATGCACGTAATATGTATTTGCAAGCACTTGCCATTGATTCAACTTATTATGAAATAATGACTTACCTTGGTCAAACCTACTATATTGAAGGCGATTATGAGAATGCGATCAATTGGTATGAAAAAGTCATCAAGCTTAATTTTATTGATTATATGGCTCATTGGTTTCTTGCCGATGCACTATCTTTAAAAGGGGATACTGAAAGAGCACTTGATGAAATTACTATTGCAATGATCTTAAACCGGAATAATCCCAGGATAAAAAAGTCTTTTGACAGGATTTATGAATCCAAAAAATTGAAAACTACTCATTGGGTTTTTAATCCCCAGATGGAAATTGGATTGGTTGATGAAAATAAAGTGAAAATTTCATTTGCAGAAGATTGGCTCTCGTATGCTATGGCCAAGGCTGTCTGGAATTTCGAACCAGGTTATAAAGAAAAAAAGGGAGTGGCTAAGGAATCCTATTCTTCATTAGAAGAAAAAGAGGCCATTGCAGGACTTTATCTGACTATGGACAAAAAGAAGCAAAAGAAGTTGCCTGAATTTAAAGCACTTAGCCTTGCCATTGACAAAAAAATGCTGGATGAGTATATTATATACGAAATTATGTTGCCTGATCATCCTTCAATAGTTTATCAGCTGACTGAAGAAACTATTCTTGGCATTAAGGAGTATGTAAAAACGGTAAGAGGAGGCTTGAAATAAGTTTCTAAAACAATCCGGTTTTTGAATTTGAGAGACTTTGAAATCAAATATGATACTGTTTGCAATGTATTTTTTATAACGATGCCTGTTTCGGTAAAGGAAAAGGTAGTTTATAAAGACGTGATTTCCGGTCATTTTTTTTCATCATGCTTAAACTTTTAAGAACAAACAATCATGAAAAAAGCACTTGCATTCTTTTTATTACTCTTAATTTATCATACTCATTACGGGCAGCAGCATCCTGCTGCATCTGATCCAAGATATAATCCTACAGTACCCAGGCTACTCATGATGAACCACAAGGTGAATAGCCGTGATTCCCAGTCATTAAAGCCGGTAGTTTTTGATTTTGAGAAAAAGATTAGCCGGGAAGACATTGATATCTATACAGTCTATGAGATGGATTCAACAGTAGGTACAACTCAGGGTAATGCTGAATTGTTTAACCCACCTAAGAAACTAATGGACATATATCTGATTTATGAGTACAACTTTTTAATCTATTGTCAATCTAAAGATAGTGTTAATGCGAGGATTCCCGGAATTGATCTGAATGATTCCAGGGGCTTTGTTGAGAGTGTTAAAATCGTAAATCATTTTATTGATGGAAAGGGCCGGCAAAAAAACAATAGAATCAAGAAATCTGGCTATAATGCCATAATAAAAGAGAATGTCTTTTTACTTAATATTGATGAAGGCCAATTGTTAAATAATTCATTTACAGAAGTAACTGTTAAAATTAAGTCAAGGAATTTTAATCGGATAGTTCCTTCGTTCAGTTCCATTTCAGCTTCTGGAAAGTCACTAACATTTAGTTATCCGCTAATTTTTAATTACGAAACCATAAAAAATGAAGATGTTTTATTGGTTAATGAGTTTATCTCAACTTTTGAACTACTGCATTTCAGGCGAAATACCGGGCCCGGTAACGGCAATATTGACAGGGTAATTACAGACTCCAGGATGTTTGTTTGGGAAATTAACCCTGATAAGGCAGTTGAAATAGAATTTGAGTTGAATGGCATTAGTATTCCTCAGGGAATGGATATTGGAATATCTGCCTCTGAAATTATTGGAATTAAATAACTGAACGGTTGGCTCTCAAGATCAATAACTGTAATTAATTGTAAAGCAAATTGTTGCAATTGCAGTAACGTTAAACAGAAATCATGGATTTTAAATATGAATTTATGAAAAGGAATTTGATTACTGCTTTGCTTTTTGTGGCCGCCTTGCTATCAAATGCACAAACAGATAAGAGTAACCTGTATGGAGTGTATTGCAGAAAGGTTAAACATTGTTGTATTTCTTCTGACTATATACAGATTTTACCAGATTCTACCTTTTTTTACTGGACAGGAGAGAGTAATGCTGCTTTAACTCATAAAGGGAATTGGAAACTTAACGGCAATATTCTGATACTGAACAGTGATCTGCAACCCGATTTTAAAACAGATGATTATCGGGTTAGCCAATTGCAAGCAGTCAGTGATTCAG
>JANJXJ010000184.1 GCA_024709105.1 Lentimicrobium sp.
TGTTTCGTGAGCGGGAAGAGATAACGAGAGAAGTAAGAAGTAAGAGGCAAGAAGTAAGAGATCAGAGGTCTCTTGTCTCGGGAGTGCGCAACGATTACGAGAGAGGTCACTTGTTTCGGGAGCGAGAAGCGATAACGAGAGAAGTCGGAAGTCGGAAACAAAATCCGCATTCCAATACCGATAGCCATTGGTGCCAAAATCCGCAATCGGAGGTCGCTTGTCTCTTGAGCGGGAAGAGATAACGAGAGAGAGCAGATTCCGATAGTTATCCGAACAGAAATCCGCAATCCGAAATAAAAAATCCGCAATCGAAAATCCTTCTACTTCATTTTTAGCCAGCGCATTACCTGTATTGAAGTATCCAGGAAAATATTATTGGCTGAGCCATTGCGTTCAATATGGAAATGTGATTTGTTGAATGCTTCGGTAAGGAGTGCTGCATTTGCCTGGTTGATAAAAGGAGAAAAATCGCTTACAAATTTCAGTTCTTCCCCTTCGGCTCTGATCTGATCGTTGTTGTTGAAATTCTTAAGCAGGCAATACCGGGTGGCTTTGAGGCAATAACTGAAGAACTTTTTCTGCTTTTCGCGACCCAGTTTTTGAAATTCGCCCGACAACAAATAAGCACCGGGCAGATCTTTTCGGTAACAAATACGCATCCAGTTTCTGAATAGCTCAAAATCAGCCACATCCGACTCTCCCGTTTCAATCATTTTAACAGCCAGATTCAGGTTTCCATCGGCAACATATTTTACTTGCGCGGCTTCTTCGGCTGTACAGGAGGTATGATTCATCAATGCGGCAGTGAGTTCTTCATCACTCAGCCGGGGAAACTTCACCATTTGTGTACGAGAGAGGATGGTGGGCAGAATTTGTTCGGAGTGTTCGGCTATCAGAATAAAAAGTGTTTTCTCGGGGGGCTCTTCCAGTATTTTAAGCAAACGAGGGGCGGCTGCATGATACAGTTTCTCTACCATCCAGATAATCATCACCTTATATTCAGATTCATAGGACTTGTAACCAAGTGTCCTGATGATTTCATTACAATCGTCGGTATTGATGATTCCCTGTTTGTTTTCAAGCCCGATTTGCTGATACCAGTCGTTGATGTTGAAAACTGCCTTGCTTTTGATGACCAGTTCCCGCCAGTGGTGCATAAACAGCTTGCTCATGGGTTTGTCGTCCACCTCTTTGGTTTTGGCGACAGGATAAACAAAATGCAGGTCAGGATGGGCAAGTTTTTGATATTTCAGGCAGGAAGGGCAGGTACCACATGAATCCAATGGTGTTCGGCTGGTACAATTAATGTACTGGGCATATGCCAGAGCCATAGCCAATTTTCCAGAGCCTTCGGGCCCCAGAAACAGCTGAGCATGACTCACACGGCTTTGGCTTACCGACCGAAGCAACCGCTCCTTAAGTTTTTCACGTCCTGTAATCTCACTGAACTTCATGCGCCACCTTGTAATTTTCCGGCTAAATTACACGATTTTCTCAAGTTTTTCGCTTTAGCGAACGATGAGTTTTGTGGTTTTGGTGATTTTATCAGATTTCACAGTTACCAGATAAACACCCGCACTGGCATTGCCCAGCTTAACATCAAAACGCATAGCGGGCTCTTTAAAGCTCTGAGAAACCAACACTCTGCCCTGCATGTCAGATATTGAAATCAGTGTGTTGCTGATTATACCCTGAGCTTCAATTGTTACCCTGTCGGAGGCCGGGTTGGGGTAAACCCTGAAGGTGTGTGTTTCAGGCTCTTCCAGACCAATGCAACTCTCCACTCTTATTGCATCTTCAAGGGTAAAGGTGTTTTGCTCTTCACCGTTGCTTACGGTGAGGGAAACGCTATAGGTGCCTGCGGTCTCATATTTAACGCCGGGGGATGGTCCGTCCCAGGTTTCGGGAGTACCACCCGGGAAACTCCACTGCCAGGATTGGGGCTGCTGCGATGCAATGGCAGTAAATGTAACTTCAGTCTTATCACACACCACCTTTCGATCCGGAGTAAAACTTACACTGAAAGGATCAACGGGGTATTCCATGAACTTGAGATATTCAAGCATCAGGGCTTTTCTGTCGGGGCCATTAAACGGGAAAGTACCTCCGAATTCAAATGCCGCAGCAATGGTTTTATATCTTACTGAATCGAGAACCGAAAGAAATATCAGTTCAGAGTTCTTGTCGTAAAACCATGGCTGTGAAGGCTCTAGAGGCACAAGATTATCTCCCCGGACGTAATCGCCACGGTAATCAATATTAAATTCTTCAACCGCAGTACCCTGAAAACCAATGAGTGTATCAGCAGGTTTGGCCCAGGCCTGAGAAAGTCCGCTGGTTCGCATTTTACCCTTGAGCATGGTAGTAGGTGCCTGCTTGAAAAAAGTACCTGATTCAAGATACAGTTTGCCTCCATTGTCAAGAAACGAGGTAAGCAAAGTATCCTCTGCAGCTTTAAGTAAATAGTGGTTATTAACAAACCCAAGCGACAGAAAAATGGTTGAATACTGATATATCAGGGTATCAATATCGGTGGTGCGGTCGCAGGAAATATTCAGTTGATTTATCGCCGCCGCAATATGTACTGCTGAATTCTGATTTTTGTCTTTATCAATCACCAAAATCCCGGGCTTACCTATAGTTATTGGAAAGCTCCCGATAAATTGTCCTGCCGATTCAGAATTGGCAATGATCTCTATGTTAATGAGCCTTCCATTGGGAGCCGAGTTATTGAGTTTAAGTTTTACTCTGGCATTTATTTGTCCCTGTGTTTTCAGGTAGCCCAGATTCAATGGCATAAAGTTGTTGATGGCTGCAAAAGGACTGTTTACATTAACCACACAATCAATTTCACCGGCATCAACTTCTCCTGTGTTAATGATGTTGAAACTCAGAATTACTTCTTCTCCGGGTTCAGCAATGCCATTGTTATTGTCAATGATTACCGGTGGATTAACTGTGATGCCGGGCACAGCCAGCCGGAAATTGCTTCTGTCGGTATGTGTTATTTGTCCGGTTGTAAACAATGTTTTTATCAGCATATCCTGTGCAACACCTGCTGTGTCAGGAGCCAGTAAAGTAAACATACTGTCGAATATACGCGATTCACCGGCCGGTATATCAATGTTACTGATCTCATCTCCCTGGATTACCACATTCACCGAAGCGGGTTTTAGCTCAAGCTTTCCGCCGGATAAACCAGCAGAGCTGTGATTCGTAATCTTCACGAGCAAAAGTTCCTGCTGTCCCGGCAAGAGTACCTTTTCTCCGCTTTTTAACGTCGTTTCAATGACAATACCCGAATTCAGGGTAATCTTTCTTTCGTCTTTGAGCCTTCCGGCATCTTCTATTGATAGAAGAAACTCTCCGGAAGTAAAGTTTGCCGGAGGATTGAGTGAAATTTGCCCGTCTCCCGCAAGAGCGGCTACCCCATAAGGCAAAGCAGGCATAAAGCTCCTGATCTCACCGTTTGCCGGAAACCATTGGCTGCGCGAAGATTTGAGATATTCGCGTTCATCGCCGGGACTGATTCCTGCAATTCCTTCAAATCCGGGAAGCGTATTTTCGCCATACAGAAATTTTATCCCTCCATCGGGGGTAAGTTCAGTGGCAAACATAACCGAGCCAGTGCCGCTGTATTTCGAAACTTTCCAGTAAAAACGAACTCTGGAGGCATCCTTATCTGCTTTCATGTAATCGGAAAGCTTAAACATCCCAAGATCGCTGTGCATCAAAGGGGATATGGCCTCTATGCTCCGCAGGTAATAATCTTCGTAAAGCAGATAGGTATAAGGCATATCGGTGCGCGAAAACATCAGGTACCCATCGGTGTGCATATACACTGTATCGTAAAGTTTCCCGAAAAAGGGAAAAGCAAATGGCAGCGCAACAGCAACATGTCCGTTGGTACTGTTGGTGGGTTCAAGCGATTCTCCCTGAGGTTCGGGATAGGTTGAAAGGCTATCGGAAGCATAATAAACCTGTTTTACTTTCCACTGATAAGGAGCCTGACCTCCATCAACGGAAGCCTGCAGGGCCGAAACTTGTCCCGGGGTAACATTTACCGTGTCATCAACCAGCAAACGGGGTGGATTTCCGCTCATATCCACTACCGCCGAAACCAGCGTTCTCATGTTGTTGGTAATGCCGGTTGGCGAATCTCCTGTCTCAAACAGAGTTACTTCCCCGTTTTCACCGTGACAATAAACTGCAAAATCGAGAATTTCTCCATCTCCTTTGTTGTCGGGATCTTTTTCATCAACTACCAGAAAAATACGGGCCGGTGATCCTGGTTTAAAATAAGAGATAAGTGAGGTAATATCCAAACCGAGTTCCAGCGTTTTTCCGGCAGCCAGAGGATTTCCGGTCATATTAAAATCACCGCCCTGAAAGTTGAAAATTGGAAAATCAATAATTTGTGAAGGATAATAAATGCTGGTATCAGCGCTTATGCCGGCAGAAAGTTTCAGCCTATGCCTTTTGTTGTGCTTAATTCTGGCCTTCAGGGTAAGTTTGGGTTGGTATGAAGTATCGGGATAAATCACATGTACCGAATTGTTCCATATTCCTCCAAAGCCATAAGGGAGGGCCAGCGAGGAGTACATCATATAACAATACCCGTCATTTCCCCAGTTCGGGCCGTAGGAGTTGGCAAAAATAAGTCCGCCAATTTCCCAGTCCTGCATATCAACCACTCCATCGTTGTTTATATCGAGGTGATTGGTGAATTGCCCGTCAGCATTCCGGTCAAATCTTATGGAATCGTTGTATCCAACAATGGTCATAGCATGAGAGGCAATATCTCTCCAGCTCACAATTACCTGCTTTCCGGCTTCGGGAGAACCTGGTGGAAGATGTGATTCAATATCAATTCCTGCATAAAAATTTGCAACTCCTCCCACATCTGAACCTTCCAGATGGTTGTGCAGCCAGTGTTTCAGAATCTCAAGGCCTTCGGGTGTACCTACGTAAATGGAAGCAGCCCCGCTGATGCGGTTGCTCATGGCTGAAAGGTATTTTTC
>JANJXJ010000192.1 GCA_024709105.1 Lentimicrobium sp.
GGAAAAATTGCTCAAAATAATCAGATAATGCAATTTAGTACAAGTAATCCCCATGTTTTAAGGACAACAATTCAATCTGCGGAAAATACTTTTGTAAAACAAAACTCAAAAGGACCACTACATAATTATCTTGGGATAGACTGGATTGTTATTCCGGCTGGTATGTTTTTGATGGGCAGTAATAAAGATGAAAAAGGAAGGAATAATGACGAGAAGCAACACTTTGTTTCTGTCAATTCATTCAAAATGAGTAAATTTCAGATTACTTTTAATCAATATGATGCTTTTTGTGAAGCAACTGGAAGAAGAAAACCCAGTGACGAGGGTTGGGGTCGCGGCACACGTCCAGTTATAAATGTAAACTGGTTTGATGCCAAAACATTTGCTGAATACCATGGGTGCCGGCTCCCTACTGAAGCTGAATGGGAATATGCCTGCCGAGCAGGAACAACATCGCCATTTAATACTGGAAATTGCTTAAGCGCTTTACAAGCCAATTTTGATGGCAGTGCTCCTTACGATGATTGTGCAGTGGAAGATAACAGAGAGCAAACATTGCCAGTTGGTAGTTTTTCTGCCAATGACTGGGGCTTATATGACATGCATGGTAATGTTTGGGAATGGTGTCACGATTGGTATGGGAGTTATACATCAAAACCTAAAGGACCCATATTGGGAATTGAACGTGTTCATAGAGGAGGGAGTTGGAGCACTGATGCAAGATTTTGCAGAAGTGCATACCGCAATCACTCGCCTATGACAAAACGCAGCAGCCGTATTGGGATTCGCCTGGTCAGCCAGTAGAAAATGATATAACTCTTTCCTAATCAATTAGTAATTACAATAGATGGAATAAAAAAGATTATTAAATTCTTGAATTTTACTCCTTTTAGCGTTCTAAAAAGAGTATCTGGACAACTTTGCTGTAAATCTCGGCTTGTTTAAAATGAAAAATGACAGTAGAATATTAAAGAAAACTTTGGGAAAGGAATTAACTTATGCAAAACCAGACAATCAATGGCTACACTCTTCTAAGGAAAATTGGAGTTGGGGGCATGGCAGAAGTATGGTATGCTGAAAATCGTTTGAAAAAGCCAGCAGCTATAAAACTTCTGAAAGAAGATTTCTTCAAAATGAAGGAGGTATTATCTCGCTTTGAAAATGAAGCAGCTGTTATGGTAGGCCTCGTGCATCCATACATCCGCCAGGTATATGATTATGGCGAGCTGGATGAGCGGCCCTGCATTATTATGGAATATCTCGATGGGAGCGACCTCTCGGCAAGGCTTAAAAATGGTGAAAGATTTACCGATGCCCAGCTTCGTGACTGGTGGAATCAACTGGTAGAAGCATTAGACTATACCCATACCAGGGGAGTGGTGCACCGCGATATCAAGCCTTCAAATATTTTCCTTACCAGCGATGGAAAAGTAAAGCTGCTCGATTTTGGCATCGCTAAAGTAAAAGGAGGCATCACCGCCACACAGACCGGCACCCGCATGGGTACACTTATGTATATGAGTCCAGAACAGGTAAAGGACAGCACATATGTTGATTACCGCAGCGATATTTATTCGCTGGGGGTAACATTTTATCATCTGGTTACGGGTCGGGCACCTTACGACAATACAAGCAGTTCGGAGTTTGAGATACAAACCATGATTGTTACAGAGCCTCTTCAGCTTGATATACTTCCTCAGGCATGGCGCAATGTGTTGGAACCTTGCCTGCATAAGGATTTTCAGAAAAGGCCTGATCTAAAAAGCCTCGGTGACCAGACTGTTCAAAACAATAACACTTTTGAAACTGAAACCACAGTAATAATTTCAACACCTACATCTAACCTGTCAGGAATGCCACATCCCCAATCGGATGCGCAATCAAATGGGAAAAAAAATAAGGCCATGTATAAAGTACTGGGAGTGGTTGCTTTCATTATTGCCTTTTTTTTGTTATTTTATTCAATAATCTCTGTTCATTCAATTTCTTATCCAGTAATGGGTGTTGTTGCAATTCTACTATTATTTGGTGGGCTTCTTATTTATGGAACATCAGGAAAAAATGCGAATTAAAACTAAACTGATTTTGATTCAATTGTTGTTATTAAATCCAGGCTTAACCTGATCCTTGGCAAGGGCTTCTGCAAACATCTGAATACGTTATAAGTTTTCAAAACTGTTTAAAAGCATTTTTAAACTTATTAAAGAGTATGATTCAGTTATCGTAGTTCAGAGGTCGGCGATCGGCGATCTGAAATCTGCAAACTACATTCCGCAACCGACCGAAGGCCTGCCCCAAAGTAGCGCAGCGAAAGCGGGGGAGCTCACCGGCGGAACCCCGCTGCCGATGGCGGCGCGGTAGAAGGTAATCCGCAATTAAAGGTGTTCAAAGATAATATAATGTGGTGTGCACAATTTTGGTCAGTTTATTTTAATGATGATGATAAAAGTGGTTAATTATATTGTATGTAACATCTCAATAACAAGGTATTATCTTTTAATTACCTGCAAAATTGTTAATAAACTGTTGATAACTTCATGTTCATGTATGTTGCGTGTGTTTACAAAATGATTTATATTTGCAGCGTTGAACACAAAACTACAGAACGATGTATGGAAAATAAAAATGTTTTTGGAATGCGGTTGCTTGCCGCCAGAACGCAGGCAGGGTTGTCGCAGGACGCCCTGGTAAGGCTGCTCAACGGGCAGATCAGCAAAACTGCCATTGCCCGCTACGAGCGCGGCGAAATGGAACCTGGCTTAATCAACGCAAAACTGCTGGCCGAGGCGCTGAAACAGTCCATGGACTACTTTTACCGCCCCTTTACCATGAGCATTACAAGCATTGACTTCCGCAAAAACGCAAGCCTGAGTATTAAAAGTAAAAAAATGATCACCGAAAAGATTGCAGCTTTTACCGAGAGATACCTGATTCTCGAAAATCTGCTCGATTTTCAAACCACTTTCGAAAATCCCTTGAAAAACAACAAGGTGAGAAACATGGAAGATATTGAATTGCTGGCCGAAGAGTTGCACGAAGCCTGGGAACTTGGCTTTAATCCGCTGGGCCCGATCATGTGTATGCTCGAAGACAAAGGCATTAAAATTCTGGAACTTGATACCGAGGAAAAATTTCAGGGCTCATTGGTTACAGTGCAGGGAAACATCCCCTTTATTGTAATAAGAAAAGCCGACACGGTGGAAAGGCGCCGCCTTACCGCCCTGCACGAAGTCGGGCATCTGTTGCTCGATTTTGATGAATCATTCACCGAAACTGAGGTTGAAAGATTATGCAACATTTTTGCCAGTGCAGTATTATTGCCCCGCCGCACCTTTAAACGCGAAATAGGGCTGGTGCGCTCCGATTTCTCGAAACGCGAACTCAGCATAATCAAAGACCGCTACGGCATTTCGGCCGGTGCCTTTGTAATGCGTGCCTATAATATGGGCGTAATCAATAAATTCAGAATGATAAAACTGATCAACATAACCCGGCAGACAAAACTTGAAGATCACCTTGGCAGCCATCAGTTGAAAGATCACCCCGACCGCTTCGATCAGCTTATTTCCATAGCTTTAAGCGAAGGGCGCATCTCGCTCACCAAGGCTGCAGAGCTTGCACAGCTCGATTTAGAAACACTTATGCTAAACTTTGTAAACAATGAGGAAACCTTTACTAATTGATCAGGTTGCTGTTCGCGATCTCGGCAGATGCGGGCTGATTCCACTGCTCTCAAAATCAGGCCTGGAATGTTGCTTATCGCAGATGTCGTTTGAGAGCCCCGATAAGTTTGAAAACTTAAAAAAGGACTTCGAAACAGGAGGTAATGTGCTTCGCGAAGTCAGTTTAAACGAAATCAGCCACAATCAGCTGCGTTTCATATATAAGGAACTCAACAGCGAAGGACTGATCTCATTTTACGATGCAGTAACCCTTGCACTGGCAGTTACCAACGACTATGCTATTTTGGCGGCCGATCCTGTAATAGTAGAAATTGCCGAAAAACTTGGCATTGAGCACTGGTCATATTATACCTTGCTGAGTAAAATGGTTCAGGAAAAAGCATTTTCGCTGGGTGAGGCTATAGAATATGCATATCAGCTGCATTACTTTATCAATCCCATGTCAACGTTTTCCGATTCATTCACCCCCGAATATGAAATAACGGCGGTTATTAAAAGCATGTTTGGCATTCGACCGGTTGAAGATGACCCGGATTACATGGGTAGTCATGAAGCCGTATAAAAAGCATTGAAAAAAACAGAAATGGAAACCAGAGAAAAACAGTTTTCGGTAATGGTACAGATCGGTAAGTCAGAATTTGACGAACCGCGCGAAGTCATCTTTACCGATGTACACTTCAACACCTACGACCTGGAGGCCGAGTTGCTTGAAGCCTGCTACGAATACTGTTTGCTCGAAATTCCTGAAGTTAAATTACCCTGGTTGCCGCAGGCATTCCTGCAACCCGCTTACCCGTACCTGCCCGACGAACGCAGGCAAATGCGCAAAAAGCTGGGTAAACCCTCCCTGGCCCTATCTCCGCCCTGGTAAATTTAAAACAGCCGAAATCTTTCTGCAGCCTGCAAATTTGCAGCTGTAAAACCAATTTTTCACTTTTAAATTTACCATGAAAACAGAAATTTTACGCATAGAAAGGTATAAAGCCCTTTACCGTATACTGAATCAGTATTCACAGGCATTTCAAGGCGAAGCACTGGCTTCTGTCCAATCATTATCAACCCTCAACAACAGGCTCAGTACGCTGGCGTCGGACCTCACACGTCCCGCATCTTTGGTGTATATGAACAAAAAGAATATTCGCAGCACCTTTATGAGGGAGTTGCAGCTTTCTTTGAAACTGAGCATGGCAGTGTCGAACAAAACGGGAGATACAGCACTTGGGGATGCAGCCCTCAATTACCGCAGAGAGATTCTTAATTCCTCTGATTTCAGGCGGTACGAAATGGCTCTGCACCTCTCACAGTTGCTAACCCCGCACTCTTCACTGATTGATGAGTTATCAAATCAAACCGGTTTTATTGCACAATTCAGCGCAAACATTCAGCTGTTTTCTGAAACCCTCACAGCTACAGGCCTTTCCTTTAACGAGCGTAAGGCCGGGAGAAATGAGATGAAAGAGCTGCTGGCTGAATGTAACCGTTTGGTAACCCTGGAACTCGATGGGTTGGTGGAAATAAGGAAAGAAAGCCACCCTGAGCTTTACAATTTGTACAACACTTTGAGGAAGAGGCGAAAACCCAAAAGGAAAACAGGTGAAAAACCCGGCCTTTCCGACATCAGTGGCATTGTAACTGATGCAGTAAGCGGAAAACCTGTGGCAGGAGCACAAATCACCCTGCTGCAGCAGGCCAGTGTTACCGATACCGATGCCGATGGGTTCTTCGCGCTGGAAGAGTTGCACGAAGGCAATTACACCGTGGGTTGTTTTGCCCCTGGCTATCAGGTGCCCGAAAGCGCAACAGTGCAATTGGGAACCGACGACAGTGTGGAAATCAACTTCGCCTTGCAGCCGGTTGAACCCATACTCAACTGATCTGCACTTTTATGATGTAGTGAAAAAGGCTGCCGGAAGGTGGCCTTTTTTAGTGAAAAGTGAAGCGTGAAAATTAGATGTTAGGTATTAATAATTAGAAATTTATAAATATATTGAACTGATTGGGGGGGGGCGGGCTGGAATATTCAAGGAATTTGTTCAATGCAATACCTAAAGATGGCAAACCCTGCTTTGCTACGGAATGGTTGAAATACCTTCGTTACGGTTTATTTAGTTGGCAAGATCTTGTGGGCTATGTAGATAAGATAGCCGCAAATCTTACTCTGTCAGCTGATTACGGGCGTAGAAGACTACCCGATTAACAGCTGTTCAATTTTGTTGTGTTTTAAATCTCTCAAATGTTTGTCCGTTAAATTTAAATGCACCGTTATTGTGTGTCCCAAGCCAAAGGTCGCCATTATTGTCTTTGTAAATGCTGAATAGTGAGATGTCTTTTAAGTTGTCTTGAACTGCATAGTGCGTAATGTTCAATCCATCATATTTCCAAACACCATCAAGATAAGTCACAAACCATAAATTGTTCTGGTCATCTATTGCACAGGATAGATACTCGTTCAAATTGCTGCCATTTTTTCCATCTAATCCGCCAATACTTTTATGTCTTGTGTAAAATCTATTGCTATTTAATGTTGTGCTGTCATAAACACTATAACGAAATTCGGTATTGAACCAAAAGTCACCATTTTTGTCTTCCACAATTGAACGTACTCCGTTTGCACCTTCGTTGCGAAATTCCGTCACATCTTCTTCTGTAATCCATTTAAATGATTTCCCATCATATCGACAAACTCCAACAGGGTTTGTTCCAAACCAAATGTTGCCTTTGCTGTCCTTATAAATGCTATAGATATCAAATGGATTGGATAAATTTGGTGGGTTAGGGAACTTCAATTCAAACAATGTAATGCCATCATAGCGATATACTTTTCCAGTATTTTCATAAGAATATTTAAACCACATATCGGTGGATTCAAGTTTCCAATTTTCACCGGGAACTGCCGTTATAGTCGTGAAATTATTTCCGTTAAATTTTGATATTGAAGATATTGCGTTTGCGCTGACAAAATAAATGTTACCAAGTTTATCTTCTTTTATTTCATCAATTCTGTTGTTAAGCAAACCGTGTTTTGTTGTGTAGTTAACTACTTCTTTTCCATCGTATTTATATACTCCCGTCTCCCAACTTCCAAACCAATAAACATTCTTCTTGTCTTGATAAACAACCATTATACTGTTACCAAGTTCCGTTACCGTATCTCCTTTTACAATATTTCCTGTATTAACCTTTTGCTTTGTGGTTTGTCCATTGCAAGAGGTCAACAGAGTTAAAATACTCAGAAATAAAATTACACATATTTTCATTTTCGGTCCGTTAAATGTTTTTAGGTTTTGCTGCTAACGTCCAGGGCTTTATGCTGCCAGGCATCTCAAAGCCACCCTTCACTCCGGCCTCCACAAAACAGCTCAAATGTACAAATTTTCCCCAGGGCCACCATGCGCCTGCCAGGGTAATGCTATTTTTGGTTGGTGGTTCCCGAAATAACAAAGGCAAAACAAACTAAAACCTGCACTTGCCCGGCAAATCAACCGGCGAACCATCAAAAAAATTAAATCCCCATGCAGATGCTTTCCCGTTGCCTGGAAATGTTCAACATGTAATTGAATTACAGACGCTGCTATGGCACAACTACACTTTTACTTTGGTGCAATGTGTGGGCTGGTGTGTTGCTTGTGAGTAGTTTTGGTTCTTCTTTCGTCCGTTATTTTGATAATTTTAAAATTTTAAACGCTCCTTGTCCAACAATGAAAAATACGATTATCCCAACGATAAGGTCGGGGTATTTTGAGTTTGTTAAATACACAAGGCCGCCTGCTGCAACTACTCCAAGATTTACAATAACGTCATTAGATGTAAAAATCATACTTGCTTGCAAATGTGCTTCTTTGCTCTTGCTTTTTTGCAGCAGATACAAACTAAGTCCGTTGCCGATAAGTGCTAGTATTGAAATGATTATCATTGTTTTATATGCCGGAACTGATTCAGTCCCAATAAAACGTCTGATTACTTCAAAGAAACCGAAAACGGCAAGAGTTAACTGAAAATAACCTGCTGATTTTGCAATGTTCTTTTTTCGTGTCATTGTCCCGCCAACTGCAAAAAGAGCAAGTCCGTAAACAATGCTGTCAGCAAGCATATCCAAACTGTCTGCCACAAGCCCCATTGAGTTGGATATAAAACCTGTTGTAAGTTCAAGTGTGAAAAAGAAAAAGTTAATGACCAGAACTTGCCAAAGCAATTTTCTCTCCCGGTCGGTGTTGTAATTAGTCGTTGAATAATTGTCTGCGGAAACACTGTCAATAATTGAAGTGTCAAGTTTTAGGTTTTCAAGTCGCTGGAAAATTTGCTGGTAATTGTCTGTGTGAAAAACGATCAGTTGTCTGTTAACAATGTCAAAATCCAACGAATTGATGTTTGTCAAGTCGGCAAGTTTCATCCGTATCATTTGTTCTTCGGATGGGCAGTCCATTTTTGATATTTTAAATGTCGTTTTCTGCATAGTCTATCCTTGTTGGTTTGGTCGTCCTGGCATTACTGACAGCACCCGGGCGTAACACAGGCAAGCTTTTTATATGCCCCCATCACCCCGGCCTCCACAAAACAACCCAAATGTACAAATTTTCCTCAGGGCCACCATGCGCCTGCCAGGGCAATGCTATTTTTGGTCGGTGGTTCCCGGAATAATAAAACCAAAACAAACTAAAACCTGCACTTGCCCGGCAAGCCAACCGGCGAACCATCAAAAAAATTAAGTCCCCATGCAGATGCTTCCCCGCTGCCCGCTAAAGTTCAACATATAATTGAATTGCAGACGCTGCAATGGCACGACTGTAATTTTACTTAGGCGCAGCAACTGTTTTAAAGTGTTATTTGGCACCAACAGCCATTTCTATCAATGTCAACAATTCAGGCAATACAGATAAAGTACTCAATAACAATGAAATAAGCACTGAAGCCCAAATTAACTTCGTTCCATCTTTAATGGCGCCTTTTTCAGCAATCTCATTCATAATCAATTCAGGGTCCTCTTTATCTGAGTCAATCAGCTTGGTACCGGCGAGCAAATCCCCTAATCTTCTATGAGAGTTGAACATAGAAACTATAACTTCAAGCGGCCAGATTATTATGGTTGAATTCCTGATTACACATTGCAATTCAGTGGCTGGTTTGTTGGATTTTAAATCATATACCTGGTATCCGAAATGCCTTTTTGCAATACTTTTTGCCTTGTAGTAGTCTTTATTTATGGTAAAGAATGAAAAAATGGAGAAAGGAATTATTCCAATCCAAATGGGAAATAATTCATTTACTTTATCTAAAGATTCAATAATGATAAAGTAAGGTATAAAAAAAAGTGCCGCAATGGGGAAGATGATTGCAACCATCAATGAAAAATCCATCGACATTGCATTTAATCTTCGACCCAGAATTCGCATTGGGTCAAATCCGCTTAAACATTTTCTGGTGAAAAAGTTAAATATTAAAAACTTAGGTATTTTCATGTTTCGGTATTTCGTTTTTAATTTTTATTGATTGGCAGGTGATGTAAGCACATATTCAAACATGCAAATTTTTATGCAATTTACGGGTCGCTTCTTCAGTTCAATTACATCCCAAATTTATAAACTTTCCCAATTCTGTATAGTTCCGGAAAGAAATTTATGAATTTTAAAGCCAATACATCATACTCCAGCACGCTCACATCCTTTCAAATTCCATTTTAAAGCTTTTTAAAAGGGGTTTTAATGTCTTTTAAGAAAATGGGGGAGGTCTGGTTGTAAAGAAATACAGTGCTTATTACACCGGAAAAATCAATAATCAGCTTAGCAAAGTAAAATTGTGTAGCAATACATGTTTTTAAAAATATGTAACTGCAAATTCAACTATGTATTTTCATTAGTTATCTGCCGTTTATTGATATTCTCCAATCTTTACCATTGTAAATAAGTTTACATAACACCAGCCCTTGGGTTAAAATATCAGTAAAATAGCCAAAACAGTTGGATTTGCCATAAATAACCTTATCTTTGAGAGTATTTTTACCATTTTTAAAGGGAGGAATGAAAAAGAGAGCCACAAACGCTGAAGGTCCTGAGCCAACATCAAATAAAAACAGGATAGCCGATGCTACAGGTTTCCCGATTGCGGCTATCGGAGCTTCGGCTGGTGGCCTGGAGGCATTGGAGTTGTTTTTTGGCGGTGTACCTGAGAACAGCGGTCTCGCCTATGTTGTGATTCAGCATCTCGACCCCAACCATATTGGTATTATGCCTGAATTATTGCAAAGGGCAACCCCGATGAAAGTAATGCAGGCGACTGACGATATGCTGGTTAAGGCAAACCATGTTTATGTGATTCCTCCAAACAAAAACATGTCGGTATTAAACGGACATCTGTATTTGTTTGAACCGGTTGAATCCCGGGGATTGCGACTTCCCATAGATTTTTTCTTCCGTTCACTTGCCGACGACCAGCAAGAAAACAGCATAGGCATTGTACTCTCTGGTATGGGTAGTGACGGCAGCCTGGGATTAAAGGCTATTAAAGAGAAACATGGAATTGTTGCCATACAGGACCCTTCAACTGCCAAATTCGACAGCATGCCCAAAAGTGCTGCCAGTGCAGTTTCGGCAGATATAATTGCTGATGCAGGCGAATTGCCGGGCAAATTGATTGCTTTGCTTAAAAGAAGCCCCGGCGTTAATAAAAAAACCGATATTGATGATAGAAGCAAAGGCAGCATCGAAAAAATTGTGATTCTGCTCAGGGCACAAACCGGCCATGACTTCTCGCTTTATAAAAAGAACACCATATACCGGCGCATTGAAAGGCGCATGAATGTGCATCAGATTGAAAAGATTACAAATTATGTAAGGTTTTTGCAGGAAAACCCCAAAGAAACTGAAATCCTTTTCAAAGAGTTGCTGATAGGAGTTACCAATTTTTTCAGAGATGCAGCTGTATGGAACTATCTAAGAGATAAAGTACTTCCAGGTATATTTAATCTGGCTCCCGATGGCTATACATTCAGGGCATGGATTACAGGCTGCTCAACCGGAGAAGAAGCCTATTCGCTGGCAATCATCTTTAAGGAAGCTTACGAAAAGTTTAACAAACAGAAAAATTTCTCATTACAGATTTTTGCCACCGATATTGACAGCGATGCCATTGAACGGGGCAGAAAAGGCTTTTTCAGCAACAATATAGCTGCAGATGTTGCACCCGAGAGGCTGAATAAGTTTTTTACAAAAGAAGATATTGGATTTCGCATAAGTACTTCCATACGCGAAATGGTTGTTTTTGCGCCTCACAATGTAATTAAAGAGCCGCCGTTTACGAAACTCGACTTCCTCTTTTGCCGCAATTTGCTCATATATATGGAAGCCGAGTTGCAAAAGAAGCTGATGAATTTATTTCACTATGCACTCAATACCGGTGGTATAATGTTACTGGGAAGTGCCGAAAATGAAAACTCACAAAACAACATATTTACGATCGTTGACTCAAAACTTAAAATATTCAAACGATCCGACAGTAACACACATACAGAACTCATTGATTTTCCCAGTTCATTTACGCATACTATGAAAACATCAGGAGAAAATTTAAAACCAGTAAAAGCCGTTGATAATATTCAGGCAATGGCAGATCAGCTGTTGTTGCAGCGTTTTGCCCCTGCCAGTGTGCTGATCAATTCAGAAGGCGATATTTTATACATTACCGGCCGAACGGGAAAATATCTTGAACCAGCCGCCGGAAAAGCCAATATGAATATTTATGCAATGGCCAGGGAAGGTTTGCAGAATGAACTTCCGGGTGCCATACGAAAAGCCAGGCAAAGCCCCGAACCTGTAAAGCTCATTAATCTTAAAGTAGGAACCAACGGAGGTTCCCAGCTGGTAGATGTTACCCTGCAGTTGATTGAAAAACCCGAAGCAATCAAGGGCACCATTATGATAGTTTTTGCCGATGTTGCCAGCACTCCCAAACCGGGCAGAAGAAAACCCAAAACCGGGAATCAGAATTCAACCCTGAGGGAGCAGGAACTCGAACATGAATTGCAACGGGCCAATGAAGAGCTTCAGAGCACCAGGGAAGAGATGCAAACCACTCAGGAAGAATTAAAATCTACCAATGAGGAGATGCAAAGCACCAACGAAGAGTTGCAGTCAACCAACGAGGAGCTCACCACTTCGAAAGAAGAAATGCAAAGCCTGAACGAAGAATTGCAAACGGTTAATATTGAGTTGCAAAGCAAGATCAACGATTTTATGGTAGCCAACAACGATATGAAAAATTTGTTGAACAGCACCGATATTGCAACCTTGTTCCTGGATAAAGATTTAAATATCAGAAGATTTACCGACCAGACCACCAAACTGTTTAAACTGAGGCATACTGACATTGGCCGGCCTTTTACCGATATGGTGAGCGAACTCAGATACCCCGACATCACCAACCACGCCCGTGAAGTACTGCGCACCCTGGTTTACAAAGAAACCGAGATTACAACCAACGATCTTCGCTGGTTTATTGTGCGCATTATGCCATACCGTACTTACGATGACAGAATTGATGGCCTGGTAATCACTTTTATAGATAACACCCAGATGAAGCAAGCCATCAATGAATTATCTAAGCTTCAAAACAATTTTGTACTGACACTGAAAAATTCAGATACCATACTTGCCATATGCGATTCCGAATTGCGTTATACCTGGGTATTTAATCAGTCACCCGATTTTGAGGTAAGCGAAGTTATTGGCAAACGCGACAATGAGATTTCTGAAAACGAAGGAACCCTGGCTTTAATGGATCTGAAACAAAAGGTACTGAATTCAGGAAAAGCGGCTCAGGCAACTATTCTGTTTCCCTTAAAAGACAAATCAGCTTCCTATCATGTAATGGCCCACCCTGTAAAAGATAATGTGGGAAATATAACAGGCGTTTCTACCTGTGCAAGTAAGTGTATTTTTGAAAAAACGCTTCCTAAACCCGGGGAGGACTGATATGAATAACCAGGATGAAGACCAGGAAAATAAAGGTAAACTTCGCCTTAAGGCAGAGCAAATACTGAAGCAGCAGAAATCAATAAAAAATAAAATTGATTCTGAAGCCGACATGTTAAAATTAATTCATGAGCTGCAGGTTCATCAGATAGAACTTGAACTGCAAAACGAAGAATTGATTCTGGCAAAAAATTCAGCAATTGCTGCCACTGAAAAATATGAAGAACTTTATGATTTTGCCCCATCGGGATATCTTACTTTATCAAAACAGGGAGTAATCCTTGAGATGAATCTCAGAAGCGCCCAAATGCTTGAAAGAGAAAGATCTTACCTGATCAGCAAACAGTTCAATTCATTTATCAAAGAGGAGTCGCTCAATACTTTTGCCGGATTCCTTGACGAAATATTCCAGGGCAAAACCAACATTTACTGTGATGTTGCCCTGAAAGTTGAAAATAAAAACAATCTGTTTGTACATCTTACAGGTATTATTTCAGAAAATACCGAGCATTGCCGCATAACAGCTACCGATATTTCGGAGCGCAAAAAAGCTGAAACAGAACTTAAAAAAAATCTTGCCAAATACAAGGTTTTAATTGATAACTTGCCTGTAGCCATTACTGTTTCCGACAAAGGCGGCAACATAATTGAAACCAACGAAAAAGCAACAGAACTTCTCGGACTCACCCGGGAGGAACATTTAAGAAGAAAATTAACCGGTAAAGACTGGAGAATTATTGGTACAGATGGCAAAGAGTTTCCACAGGAAGAATTTGCAAGTGTTAGAGCGCTGAAGGAAGGACGGGTTGTTGAAAATGTTGAAATGGGTATACTCAAATCAGCTGATGAAACAACCTGGATTAATGTAACTGCTGCTCCGATTCCTATTGAAGAAGCAGGTGTACTTATTGTATTTAGCGATATAACCCAGCGCAGGCAAATGGAAAATGCACTGCGCGAAAATGAAGAACGTTTAAGACTGGCACTAAAAGCCACAAACGATGTTGTTTGGGACTGGGACATAATAAACGATACCCAGCGCTGGAATGAAGCCGGAAGAAAAATATTTGGATGGACTGAAATTGTTGATCATACAGTGAACGCCCAATGGTGGCTGGATCGAATCCATCCGGATGATCTTGAGAGAGTAAAAAATGGATTTTATCTGGTAGTGAATGATAAATCAAAAAATCACTGGCAGGAAGAGTACCGTTTCAGAAAAGCTGATGGTTCATACGCAGAAGTATTTGACCGGGCTTATGTGTTACGCAGCAAATCTGGTAAACCAATGCGTATGATTGGTGCAATGCTGGATATTACTGAAAGAAAAGATGCAGAAAAAAAGATTAAGGAAAGCGAAATAAAATTCCGCACGGTTGCCGACTTTACCAATGATATGGAGTACTGGCAGTTACCTGACGGAACACTCAGCTACATATCCCCGTCCTGCGAAAGAATTACCGGCTATTCAAAACAAGACTTTATTATAAATCCTGATTTACTAAAAAACATAGTGCATCCGGATGATATGAATAAGTTTCTGGAACATTATCAATCAGCAAAAGAAGCTCATACCGTTTTACCGGAAAAGGAGATTATTTTCAGGATCATTAGAAAAGATTCTGCGATTGTTTGGATGGAACATATCTGCCGGGCGGTTTTTGACGACAATAATAATTACCTGGGGCGCAGGGCCAGCAACCGCGACATAACCGAACGCATAACATATGAAATGGCGTTGATTGAAAGTGAACTTTTTGCCAATACCATAGCCAACAGCACTCCGGCACTGCTGTACCTCTATGACATTGAAAAACAGAAAAATGTCTGGACCAATAATGCCCACAAACTATTCTTTAAGGAATTGAATC
>JANJXJ010000010.1 GCA_024709105.1 Lentimicrobium sp.
AACACCCGCCATTACCACCCGCGGATTAAAAGAAGAACATATGGGCATTATTGTTGACCTTATTGACGAAGTACTCAGCAATACCGAAAACGAAGCCGTGATTGAAAAAGTTCGCACCAATGTAAACGAACTGATGTCTTCCTTCCCGCTTTTTGCCTGGTAATAAATAAATTTCAGTTAAAGAACAACAAAAGCCATCCAGTAAAGGGTGGTTTTTGTTTTTTAATGGGGGAGCGCAATGGGAGCGCATCTCTATTTAGTCTTTTTGGTGCATTAATAAAAGCTGTATGACGGTGAGAATTGAATTCAGAGCTAATCAACGTAAATAAATAAGCCCTCAAATGTGAGGCTTTAAGCGGTCTCGTCACTTGTGACGAGATGACATGCCCGTATTCTAACTGTCCATAGTTTTGTGTTTCATCACGAGCAGTTCAATAGATCTTCGATTGAGGCTTTTAAGTCTGTTTTCTTCAATCAGACAATCTCTTTTTTGTTCAAAGGTATTTAGATACACTAGCGCCCACGGCCCTTTTCCGGCAGTGAACCGGCTTTTATTATTATTATGTTCCCAAAGCCTGTGTTCAGGATTTTGGGTAACACCTTTGTAATAGATGTCGTAATTTTCAGAGTAAATGATATAGGTATAATACATAATAAAAAAAGCTCCCTATTGAGGAGCTTTTAGCGGTCCGGACGGGACTCGAACCCGCGACCCCGTGCGTGACAGGCACGTATTCTAACCAACTGAACTACCGGACCAATATTTTTAAGAACTGAGAATTATCCGAAGAGCCTGGCTCGAACCCGTCTCGTCACTCTTGACGAGATGACAGGCACGTATTCTAACCAACTGAACTACCGGACCAATATTCAGAAGAACTATCTCGTAATTGAGAGCGCAAAGATATACACATTTTTCGACTCTGCAAGCACTTCTGAAATTTTTTTTAAAAAATTCTGAAAGCCCGGGGTTATCCGGAATCTAAGCCGGATTTACAGGCTGATTAATTATAATATCAGATTGTAATCGTAAGCTAACCAGTTACTTGCCATCAACAATCAGGGATGCTGGCTTTTTGGCATCCATAAATATAAGCTTGGCATTGGGCGAATTGGCTATGGCCTTGATCATTTCGTACTGAAGTTGTTTTTCGCTTAAAGCACTGCTTATAATATTCTGATAATCAGCAATTCCCTGGGCTTCTACTCTTTTTCGCTCGGCTTCCTGTTTTTCTTTCTGTAAAACAAAAGTCATTTTCTGGGCTTCCTGTTCGGCGTTGATTTTCGACTCTATGGTTGCTTTTACCGATTGAGGCAGTGTAATGTTACGCACCAGCAATTGCTCAAGTTCGAGGCCACGGGCTCTGAAATCGGCTTCTATTGATTTAAAAATCCTGTCCTGAAATTCATCTCTTTTGGATGAATACAGAGCTACAGCATCATAATATACCGCATTGTCCCTGATTTTTGTCCTGCACAAAGGCCTTACAATGGTGTTTTTGTAGTCGGTGCCTAATTCCTGCAAGATGCGTGGTGCCTGCGAAGGGGTTACTCTGTAAAGGACGGTGAGGTCAATTATTACCTCAAGTCCGTCAGCTGAAAGAACCCTGATGGCATCGTCGCTGGCTTTATCGCCCTCATCATTAACCCCCGACATGGTATAGTTTTGGGTTCTGATGTCGAAAATAACCACTTCAACCAAAGGATTGATGAGGTTAAGTCCGCTGCTCAGCGTTTTGTTGCTCACCTTGCCGAATAATTTCTGAACTCCCACCTGCCCCGGCTCAACCTGATAAATAACCGAAAACGCCAGGCCTGCCACAGTGAGGGCAATTCCTGCAATTCTGATAAAACCCAGATAGGGCTTGAGCGGAGTTTGGGCTTTTGAAAGCACAACGCCGATCACAATCAATACAATTCCAAAAATAATAGCTGCCATAATTTTTTGTTTTATATGTCAGGTAAAGGTATCAAATATGAAGCGAACTGCAACATGATTTGTTAAAACAATATTTTCTCCCTAACTTTAATCCACTTAAAGCAGCAGTATGAATCCTGGAAAAATCGTCAGTTTTGTTATTACTCCGCTGGTTGTTGCCGGCCTGGTGTTGTTTGCCGATTTTGAGCCAGGCAAGCCTTTGGTAACCTATACCTTTTGCGTTGCCTTGCTTATGGCGGTCTGGTGGATAACTGAAGCAGTTCCGCTGGCTGTTACCTCTTTACTGCCTGTGGCCCTTTTCCCCCTTTTTGGGATTATGGATGGAAAAACTGTATCAGGGGCTTACTTCAACGATGTCATCTTTCTGTTTATGGGGGGATTTCTGGTTGCGCTGGCCATGGAGCGCTGGGGGCTTCACCGGAGAATTGCTTTGTATATTCTTAATTTTACCGGAGTAAGTCCTGCCCGAATATTGCTTGGGTTTATGCTGGCATCGTTTTTTCTTTCGATGTGGATATCAAATACCGCCACGGTTATGATGATGCTGCCGATTGCCATGTCGGTGATCAATCAGCTTGACGGGCTGATGAAGCCGGGCAAATCAAGTGGTTTCAGTGTAGGTTTGCTGCTCGGTATTGCTTACAGTGCTTCAACCGGAGGAATGGCTACGCTGGTGGGAACTCCGCCGAATCTTTCTTTCAGCCGGATATTTCACATTTATTTTCCTTTAGCCCCGGAAATATCGTTTGCAGCATGGATGATGTTTGCTCTCCCTGTTTCGGTTTTGATGGCTGCTTTTATATGGATATTTCTGTTTTACAGATTCAGACCCTCAAAGGCAGAATGGACCGAAATTGATAAAAATACATTTACAAATCAATTGAAAGCCCTGGGAAAATCAAGCCGGGAAGAACGAATTATTTTTGTGGTTTTTATACTGCTTGCTTTTTTGTGGATTTTCAGATCAGACCTTGATCTGGGGGAATTCAGCATTCCGGGATGGGCAGGTTTGTTTCCAGAAAGTAAATTTATTAATGATGGAAGCATAGCCATTTTTATGGCTGTTCTTTTGTTTTTGATTCCATCGAAAAAAGGAGGCACCCTGCTCGACTGGCCTACAGCTTCAAAGCTCCCCTGGAATATTCTATTGCTTTTTGGAGGTGGATTCGCGCTCGCCACAGGTTTTAAGGAGTCGGGGCTTTCATTGTGGTTTGGCGAAGGCCTTTCGGGAATAGCAGGGCTTCATCCGTTGTACATCATTTTTTCGGTAGCTCTGCTTATGACGTTCCTTACCGAACTTACTTCAAATACCGCAACAACCGAGATGATCCTTCCTATCCTTGCCGGGATTGCCATTTCCTCGGGAATCCATCCCTTGTTGCTGATGATACCGGCTACCTTGTCGGCATCCATGGCTTTTATGTTGCCGGTTGCAACGCCTCCCAATGCCATTATTTTCGGCACTTCACGAATCAGTGTGCGGCAAATGGCTACTACCGGGCTGATTATTAATTTGTTCGGGGCTGTAATAGTTACCGTTATGATGTACTATTGGGGCGATGTTGTTTTTGGCACTTCCGAAATACCACATTGGATGAACATTAAATAGTTATCTTACCATTCTGTTGAAGCATACTCGCGCCTGCAAATCTGTTTGTAATTACAGTTTGCACATCGTTTTTCGTAGGGAGTACAGTTGAAGGGCGTTGTTTTGTCAAATAACTCTTCGAGGAGTTGTGTTAAGTGATTGCCAAATTCATTTGCCATATCCAGTGGCAGAACATCTCCTGAGTTCAAAGGTAAAAAGCCATCGGCAAGCTTTCTGAATGTGATGATGCCAGCCCGAACTTTTTCCGGTTGCGGGAACAAATCAGGATGGTTTTTGGATAAAAACTGGTAAAACATCAGCTGAAATGCCTTTTCGGGGAAGCTTTCCTTTTCATTGGCAAAAACTTCTGAAGGTGTCTTTTTCAGGTCGCTGGCATCAACCTTGCCGGTTTTGTAATCGATGATTCTGGTAATTCCGTTTACTCTGTCAATGCGGTCGGCAGTGCCTTTTAGCCTGATTTTCAGGGTTTGACTACTATCATTCTTGAGAGTGACAAAAGATTCGAGTTGCTGCTCGGCACAAATAAAATGGTCGCCTTTTTCGGTGGAATATTCAGCGCTGGCTTCCATTTCAAGATAGCGTTTTATCCAGGTTTCAGCTACTCTTACAATCAGCAGGTTACGTCCGGTTTCGGTATCTCCGCCGCTGTAATGTTTGTTCATGGCAGCTTTTACCGAAGTACTGATGCTGTTTTCCATCTGCCGGTAATCAGATTCTCCGGGGAAACGTCCTGCAAAAGGTGTATAAAAATCCTGAAGCACCTGGTGTACCACGGTACCTAATGTTCTGAAATCAATGGTTTCTTCAACTTCGGAAGTTTCATCCAAACGCAGAACCGTAGAGAAATAGAATCTCATCGGGCAAATCAGTAACTGACTCAGTGTGGTGGGGGAGAAACCTTTGTCAGCCATTTCAATTAATCTCTCCATCACAACTTCATCTTTTTCAATCACCGGGCTTGTAGTCCTGGAAGCCTGATTGCTGCTGCGGATGTGAAGTTCCTGAATTTTATTAACCTTGCTGTAAGCCGGCAATTCGCGAATGATCTGGCTGATAAATCTGCTTTTTTCTCCGCCGCCCAGGTCGTTGGCTTCGGAATTGTAGATAAGCCAGATGTTTTTGCTTCGCTGCAGCAAACGATAGAAATGGTATGCATACACCGCCTGCTGGTCGGTGTGGGTGGGTAAACCAAATTCCCTGCGAAGATCAAACGGAATAAAACTGTTGTAGCTTTTGCCTGAAGGAAGTTTGTCTTCGTTGGCTGAAAGCAGAATCACATTCTCAAAATCGAGGGTTCGCGTTTCCAGCATTCCCATAATCTGGGTTCCTCTGAGTGGTTCGCCGTAAAAGGCCACCGGCATGCTGCCTGCTGCATCTCTGAAAAGGCTGCGGAAGGTACGAAGTGATTCCAGCAATCCTTCTTCTGTTGAAAGGCTGTGCAAACGATTGATAATTAGCGATATGTTGTACAGAACCTCTGTGTCTGCCTGTTTTTCGTTTTTGTTTTCCTCAGTTTTGCCTGCAATGGGAACTCTCAGATGCTCTGCAATCTGCTGCAAAAGAACTGCGAGGGATTCGGGTTTCACGGCAGCTTTCATAAGCAAGCGGGCCAATGGCAGAACTGTATTTCCGGGAGATGCTGTCTCAATATCGGCAAGTGCAATGAAAGGCCGTTTCATGGCACGGATCTGCTGGTTAATCTCGTTGATATCTTTGCTTCTGGCAACAAGTTGTATGTGGCTGTGAGTAAGAATTTGCAGCAGTTGCCTGTGATAAAAGGAAACCATTCTGTTTCCCGGTTCAGGCCGGCTGTTTACATGCATTTCGATGATGCTGTCGAACAAATTGAAAAGCGGCGATTGATTGAGCGGGTATCCCATGGTTACGTTGAATACCTCTATTTCGGCAGGCAGGGCATTCAGCATGGGCAGCATCAGCGATTCGTCGGCAAGAACTACAGCTGTTTTGTCAAGCACCTGTTTATTGTTGTCAGAAGCAATGTTTTTCAGGATGTTGCCGGCCAGCAGGGTTTGCCCCACTTGCCCGGGAACTCCGGCGATATGAATATTCCTTTCGGCTTCAGCAAAAAAACCTGAAAGATCAGGAGCCTTGCCCAAAGACTTGTCAGTAAATAGTTTCCTTAAAAATCTGCCTGCTTCCTGAGATTGATTTTCAACATAATAGGAGTCAGCGTCCCACAGTATCTCACCCTTGCCCGATGAAACAATATATTTAATCACTGAAATCTGAGCTGGCGCAATGGCATTGAATCCGGCAAAAATAATATGATCGTGATCGCGGAAAAAAGGATAGTTCCCGGGTGTTTCGGCTGCTAATCTGCAAGCCAGTCCATGGTAGGCTAATTTCTTTTCCAGCAGCAACTGTTTGTAGTGTTTGTGATAATCGGGCAGCGACCTGAAAAATTCCAGGTAGTTTTTCTCGAAGTCAGTGAGTGGCTTACCATCGGGATTCCAGAGTGAAATGGCGCGGGTTTCAGAAAGATGGCCAAACAATAAATCAGGTTGAATAAGATATTGGTCTGTTTCTTCAAAATCGCGAATCAGTCCTTTGCTCCAGCCGATAAAATCGTCGAAGGGGAGGGCTTTGCTGCCTCTGACTGTGCAGTGAGCCTTGTAAAGAGCCGACATCTGCTCCAAAGGATCAGGCAAATGAAGGTTTGTAATGGCAGAAATGTAGTCTTCTATTGAGTAAACCGCAGGCGCCCAGGTTGGAACATTATTGTCGGGAATAAGATATTGCCTGAGAAACAAACCTCCGCGCCGGTTGGGCAAAACCACGCATAATCGATTTCCTGCATCCGGATGGTTTTTGGTAATGTGGTCAGCGAGTATTTTCAGGAACGGCTTATTCATGATGTGTAGATTAAAATGATATACGGGCGGCAATTTCAGATGCTTCCAAAAGCGAATGTGGTTTGCCTGCATCGGCCCAAAGGTTGGAAGTGTCAGTTATACCTTTGATTTGATGATCGGATGCTAAATTAAGATAAGTATCAATAATTGAAAATTTTCCATCTGACATGTGACTGAAAATTTCAGGATTTACAGCATGAATGCCACTGAATGCCATGGGCTGCATACTTTCAGAATTCCTGGCTATTCTTTTTTCAGCTGTGGATGGATTTTCCCATCCGCACAGGTTCATTTCGCTGTCAAAAAGCAAATAGCGGGAAGCCGGGCGGTTTCTTACCGAAAGACTTGCCATTGCCTGACTTTGTATGTGGCTGTCCATGAATTCATTCAGGTTTATATTGCTTACAATGTCGGCGTTATAGACCAGAAACGGATTCCCATCTTCAAAAAACCACGAAGCTTTCTTCAGTCCGCCTCCGGTGTCGAGCAGTTTGTCGGTTTCGTCGGATATTTCAATGTTACACCCGAAGTTATCATTACCGGCTAAGTAGTCTTTCACCATTTGAGCATGGTGATGTACATTGATTATGAGTTGATTATATCCAAAACTCCGGAGTTTGAGAATGGCAAATTGCAGCAGGGTATAAGGTCCGGCTTTGAGCAGAACTTTGGGGCAATTGTCGGTGAGCGGCTTCAGCCGGCTGCCCAGCCCTGCTGCTAAAATCATCGCTTTCATTCTCCGGCGGGATCTTCGAGTTTGTAATATTTATAATAGTTCCTGAATATTACCTTTTTAAGTTCACGGTATATCACCAATTCGGTAACTACCTGAGAATGGGTATATTCTGGATGTTTCTCCCATGCATTAAGTATCTCTTTTTCAGGGATATCTATTTGGTAAAGCAGGGCCATGAGCTTTTGAACATTGCCGGTAAGCAATCCCGAAATATGCATTTCGAGTTGATAAAACAGTTGTTCGTAAGCCATTTCCATGTCGAGAGGGAACTCAACATCCATCCCAAACATGGCAAAATCTTTAATGATTTGATTGGCAGTTTGCCTGATGACTTCTTCTTTGGCTTTGAATTGTTCTATGTCGAACGAATCCTTTGTTATATCATTCATATAATTGATTTATAATTCTTTAGGTTTGCAAACCTGCTTCTCTTTGCGTACCATTGCACCACATTTCTTGCATTTGAAACGCAGGTCGCCGCTTTCCTTTTCGCCTTTCTTCCCTTTTTCGCACATTGTTTTACTCATGGTAGATTTTTGTTTTCGTTCAGGATGTTTTGTTTGAACTGATTTTAAGTAAACATTAAAACAGCCTCAGGGTTTAAACGGGCCAAAAATCGCGCCGGGTGTGTTCAGCAGTGATATTCATCCGGTATTTCTGATTCAGATGTGCGGCAAGCTGTTCGGCGCAATAAACCGAGCGATGCTGGCCTCCGGTGCATCCAAAACTGATCATCAGATTTTCAAATCCCCGGCTGAGGTAGTTTTCTACTGCCTGGTCCACCAAAGTGTAAACGCCGGAAAGAAATATGCTGGTTTCAGGTTTTGATGAAAGGTACAGCTTAACTGCCGAATCTTTACCGCTCATGGTTTTATATTCCTCATTTCTGCCCGGATTCGGCAGTGCCCTGCAATCAAAAACAAATCCGCCGCCATTTCCTGATTCATCTTCCGGAATCCCTGATTTATATGAAAAACTGCAAATTCTTACTTTGAGTGTTGGTTTTGCATAGGCCCGCAAGGTTTCGCTTTTTGTAAACTTCCTCAGCAGGTTTTCCAGCTCGGCGAATGTGGTATCGGGATGGTGATTGTCTAGCAAGTGCTGGAGATTATCGAGCGCAAAAGGTATACTTTGAAGGAAATGCTCTTTTTTCTGATAAAATCCCCTGAATCCGTAGGCGCCGAGTGCCTGTAGTATCCGTATAAGCACAAAGCCGTAGTAATGGCGGAGAAAGGTGCTGCGATCAAAAGGCATAATTCCTGCAACGGCATTCATATAAATTTCGAGCAACTCAGCTCTGAAACTTTCAGGCAGGTTGGCTTTTGCATCATAAAGTAAGGATGCAATGTCGTATTGCAGAGGGCCTTTTCTTCCTCCCTGGAAATCAATAAAATAAGGTTTATTTCCAACCAGCATAACATTTCGTGACTGAAAGTCACGGTAAAGGAAAAAATCTGCCGGAGCTTCAAGCAGAAAGTCGGCCAACGTATTAAAATCATCTTCGAGAGCCTGTTCATCGAAGGTTATACCCGCCAGCCTGACAAAATAATACTTAAAGTAATTCAAATCCCAGAACATGGATTGCCTGTCGAAAGCTGCTCTGGGGAAACATACGGAAAAGTCGAGGTTGTTTTTGCCGTTTATCTGAAAATGTGGCAAAATTCTGGCTACTTGTCTGTAGATGTCGCGCACGTTCCCGGTGAGGCCGGCTTCTGTAAGTCTGCTGAAAAGGGTAGTATCTCCCAGGTCGGTTTGGATGTACGAGGTACCCGATGGATCAGTAAGAAATACTTCAGGAACCGGAAGGCCAAGGTTGGCAAAATGATCAGAGAAGGTAACAAATGCCTTGTTCTCGCGAATGTCGCTGTTCCATGCCCCTATGGCAGTAGCATCTCTTCCTGAGATGCGATAATAACGCCTGTCGGAGCCTGAAGCCGGAAGTAAAACAATATTTACGGCTTCTTCTCCGCTCCATTTTTCAAAAAGGGTGGCAAGTTGTTTTTCTGTTTCAGTCATTCTCTTTGAAGGATTCAATACATACTGTTGATGCAAAGGTAAGTGTTTTTCGGGTGTTTCAGTTCCTGTTTGTGATGGCTGAATAAACTTAAATGGCGGTTTGTTCGCTAAAGGAATTACCTTGATAAACCCAAAAAAACTGTTTTTAAATGCATGTGCAACAATCCGGGTTTGCTATGTGTTTTTAATAATTAAACAGCCATCGGTAATTTTAGAATTTTGGTGCCTTCAAATCGAAGTTTTTTCGCGTATTAATTCTTATTTTCGTAGGTTTGTACGTTCAAGAGCAGAAGTTAAACCAACACTCCATAAAACCCTGAATCATGGAAAATACCAGATCAAACGAAATTTTAAAAACCGCCATCCTCATGGAAAAAAGAGGAAAGGCATTTTACGAAACAGTAGCAGCACAGACCAACAGTGCCGACGTGAAAAAAATCTTCAGTATGATGGCTGAAGAGGAGCAATTGCATGTTGAGTTTCTGTCGAAGCAATTTGCCAGTTACAACAAAAATCAGAAGTTTGATAAGATTGAACTGAAAGCCGATGCCGGAGTTGCTGAACAAATACTTTCAGAAGACATCAGAAAGCAGATTTCTGCTGCCAGTTTTGAAGCCGCAGCCATTTCTGCTGCCATTGATATGGAAACCAAAGCCATTGAGGTGTACTCAAAACAAGCTGCCGAGGCTACCGATCCTAACGAAAAAGAGTTGTTTGCATGGCTTGCCGACTGGGAAAAGGGCCATCATAAAATTCTTCACGAACTGAATGAGAAACTCAAGGAAGACATTTGGTACGACAATCAGTTCTGGCCTTTCTAAAAAGGTTGGTTTCAATAACAAATGAAGAGCTCTTCCCGCCACGGAGGGGCTTTTTTTACCAGTCGTAATAGCGGTTAAACAGTGCCGACCTTAAACCAAACCACAAAAATGTGGTTTGTCTTGCCGATTTTGTGCTGTTTTCATTCCTTAGCGTGATCCCTGCGCTGAGTTGCAGGTTGGTTGCCGGGTTAACTAACCAGGAGGCTTTAAAATCGTGTTGTATTAGCCTGGTTTTAAGTCCCTGGCCAATCTTGTTGCCAAATTCATACACATAGGTATTGTATGATTTGAATATGTCGCCGCCGAAATTTAGTCCTGAAGTATCGGCTCCAAAAGTTCCGGCTATCAATTTATAATCAAGCATCAGGCGCTGTTTGCGATAAGATGCAATAAAAACGGTTTCCCTGAAATTGGCACCTTTCGGGTGGGCAAGCGGCTGATTGTAATGGCCGTAGTTTTGCAAAGAAACATTGTGGGCATAAGTGTACGGACGAACATGGTTGTATTCGGCCTGAACATAAAGATTCGGAATATTGAATAAATCAAATGCCTTTGCCCCGATCTGGAAACCATGTTTGTTGGCCCACCAGCCATCGCCTTTTCTAACATGCTCCAGTTTAAACTCATCGAGCATAAACTGCGCAAAAATCAGATACTTTTTGTTGATAGTAAAACGCATGCTTCCGCCCATCAGCACATTGTCGGGAGAACTGAGTGAAAATTCAACAGGCCGGTAAAAGATGACCGGATTAAGATAATTGACCTCAAACCCACGCGGGCCGGTGCTGTCGGCTGCCTGCCACACTACAGCCTCGAAAATGCTGACGTTAAACCATTCGGTAACATTCCAGCTCAAATGATGCATGGTAGCATATTTTTTATTCCAGGGAGTCCACGAACCTCCGCTTTTGGTAAGCTCCTGAAACTGAGCATAAAGATTGGTGTATTGCAGATTCCAGACCTTAGTATTGATCATAAGGTAGGGATAATTAAATGCTGCATCCGAAAGCAACAAAGAGCGATAGCCATCGCCGATAAAATTCTTTCCGTGTCCGAATCTGAAATCAAAATATTTTGAAGGGGAATAAATAAAATGACCTTCGGCAAATGCAAAGTCAAAGCCGCGGTCTTTAAAGTTTTTGGTGAAGGCTTGTCCCGGTACCACTGCCAGTGACCGGGTAATGCTGTCAACCCAGGTTGGAAAAACAGCCTGACTTTCGTAAAAGGCAGTGTAAAAACTGAATTTTTCGCCAATACTGCCTTTCCCTCTGAAACCTCTGGTATTGAGCCAGGTTATATCATCTTTCCGTGAATCCCTGCCAGCCTCGAAGCCAACAAGAGGGTCAATAGCCAGGTTAAAATCAGGGTTTTTGACTGTAATAAGAGATTCAGTGAATAATTTCCTTCCGAGCCATGTGTTGCCAAACTTTCCTGACATCGGTTTTAAATCATGGTAATTGATGGTGTCAGCTTTGCCTGAAACAACCAATGGCCATACCGAGTGCAGGTCTCCTGATTGCAGCAGCCCCTTTTCCTGTGCCTGCCTGAGTCCCTGCTCAAAAGGAAGTGCTATTTGCTGCCCAAAACTGCTCAACGACATAAACAGAATCAGAACCGGGATTAAGAACCTAAATGATTTCATCAATTTGAGCTTTGGTTTTTTTTGTTTCAGGTTCAATATGTCCTGAAATGTATAGTTGTCAAAAATGTTAATTTTAATTAAGTCGGTCAAGTGATTGATAATCAGAGTTGTTTGATTTAAACTCTGGTACTATGCGTTTAATCTGGGCAACAACTTCCAGACGGTCGTAAGTGTTGAAAGAATCCTGTAAATCGAGAAACATGGCATCCACTTCTGCCGGAGAATGATGAAAAACCTGAGCAATGGTGATTTTGGGATGATGGGTAGGCAGGTTGTTTTCTCCATCATTAAGCAGTTCCTCAAATAGTTTTTCTCCCGGCCTGAGGCCTGTATATTTGATTTCAATATCCTTGCCGGGTTTAAGCCCCGATAAGCGGATCATCTGTAAGGCCAGGTCGTTGATTTTTACAGGTTTACCCATGTCGAACAAGAATATTTCGCCGCCCATGCCCATAACACCGGCTTCGAGTACAAGCTGACAGGCTTCGGGAATGGTCATAAAATAGCGGATGATGTCCGGATGGGTAACAGTGACCGGCCCTCCGGCGGCAATTTGTTTTTCAAATAACGGGATTACAGAACCGTTTGAGCCCAGTACATTTCCGAATCGGGTGGTGATAAAGGCAGTTTTATTGCCCATTCTCAGGTTCAGGCTCTGAATATAAATTTCGGCAGTACGTTTAGAGGCTCCCATTACATTGGTGGGATTAACAGCCTTGTCGGTTGAGATCATCACAAATTTCTGAACCTTATAACGCGTTGCAGTATCAGCGACAATTCTGGTGCCGAATACATTTACTCTAACGGCTTCAAACGGGTTAGATTCCATTAGCGGGACATGTTTATAAGCCGCGGCATGGTACACCATCTGCGGCCTGTGTATTCTGAACAGGCGCTCAATGGTCTCTTTATTACTGACATCTCCCACAATAAACTCAAATTTTGGCGCCATGCCGGGATAAGCTTTGATAAGCTCCTGCTGTAGTTCATAAAGAGGCGATTCAGCCTGATCGAAAAAAATGAGCCGGGCAGGGTGTACCTGACAAAGCTGCCGGCTTATTTCGCTTCCAATGCTACCGGCAGCACCAGTTACCAGAATAATTTTATCACGCAACTCTTTTACTACATGATCCATGCTTAACTTGATTGGAGCGCGCTGCAAAAGATCTTCAATTTTAACTTTGTTCAATTGCTTGAGCGATAACTCGCCATTTATCCAGCTGCTGGCAGGGGGTATTTCCTTGACAACTACCGATGCCTGGGCAATCAAAGCTTCAATTAATTCGCGTTTTTCTTCAGGGCTGATGTTCTGAACGGAGAAAATTATGTCTTTAACTTTTAACTTTTCAATAAAGGCTTCGTTAACAGCATCAGGGGAATAAACAGGTACTCCGGATATGGCTTTGCCCTGAAGTAATGGATTATGATCTAAGAAACCGACTGCTTTCATTCCTGAATCCTTGTCGGCATTAATTACCTGTAATGTTGTTAAACCAGCTTTCCCTGCTCCAAAAATCAAAACATTGCGCCTGAGTACTCCGGTAGAGGTGAATGTGCTGAATAGTATTTTGATAATCATTCTGGTAAAAAGCAGCAGAAATAATCCACTCAATATATAGATGATCATTATTGAATAGGGCATGTGCGGAAACCATCCATTCCCCCAAAAGGGGATACTGATATTAAGCAGCAGAATTGCAACCCCGTTAAATGCAATGCTTTTGGCAAGGCGAATAATGTCTTCTAAACTGGTATGTCTTATAATTCCTGCATATGGTTTAAATATCAAAAAACTGATTATCGAAACTGCTGATGTCATTACTAGGTGTAACCACATGTTGTGTACCTGATCATCAGTCATTGAAAAATTAAACCGTAGCAGATAGGCTGCTATTAAAGCCATAGCCAGAAGAAGTAAATCTTTTCCAAAGATTACCCACCGCGAAACGAAGTGGTGGGCGAAGTTACGAAAGAGCTTATGTATCATTTTCCGGGCTTTTATAATTTAATAATGTTACTGGTTATCAGGTTACTATTTCCTGAATGGAATGATGGTGAAAATTGAATCACACAACGGATTAAAAGTATGCAAATATCGGTTATTAAAGATTAAAATTTTGGCTAAGAAAAATTTTAATACAACAGAAGTATTTTTTATACAATTAAACCCCTGTAAAACCACTTTCCCAGCTTATGATGATGAAAGTTTAGCAATGTCCTGAAATCGTTTCTACCCGGGTAATAAACCAGGAGTTATTACATTGATTACAAGCACAAATGTCGCGATATTTCATATAGGTAACCGGCGAAGTTGAAGTTTGTTTCTGGTAATAATCGGTTTTTGTCCTGACATTTACTGAGTCAACCTGCGAATATGTTGTTTTGCTCCCTAAATATTTGTCCCATGTGTAAGAAACAAAGGAGTGTGTTTTATCAACGAGTTCAACATCTTTAACTGATCCTGAAAGATGGTGACATTTGCTGCAGCGTTTATAATTGATAGTCAAATGGTTAAAACGTTTTATCGGATAAGCCTTGCTGATCAGAAGCAAGAGGACCAGACACAGCGCACCAAAAAATACCGGATCGTCAGATACAGTTGAAAAGAGTATAAACATTGCCACGAGATAAAACACCAGATAGTAGACCGGGTAATTCAGAAATTTCAGTGTATTGTTTGGGATCGCTCTGACATAAGCCAAACTTCTGAAAGCCAGTTGACCAATAATTGCCGGGAAACCAAAAATGATTAAAACCAGCAGGAGTTTAAAAATAAATGTCAGCCATTTGCCCCAGCGGCCTTTCTCCGAAAGTTTGTCAAAATAGGGTTCAATGGAGATATTTCTTGAGGAGAACCTGTGTGTAAATGAAATTCCCCTGAAAAAATGAGCCAGCGGCATGCTTTCAGTCCATACGTTTCGCCCTTCTCCTGCCAGGCTGTCGCCCGAAAATACACCATCAGCAAGCCTGAAAAACACTCCATCATAATGCTTTTTGTCTGATACTACCGTAAAATCCTGGTAAAACCAGAGTGAATTGTTTCCTGATATCTTTATTGCGGTTGGATTTCCAAAAGACTCAACTAATTCTTCTTGATTTTTTTGAGCTGCAAATGAAATCAGCCGGTCATCCCGGTATATTCTGTTGTCATCAATCCTTAAGGGAATTTTTTCCCGGTCGGCCGGCCAAACGCACGATCTGAAAACCCAGCCACTATATTCTCCATCCTTGCTTATTCTAATCATTCCTTTGTCGGTATTTTCTTCCAGATATCTGACCGCATCACCAACAATTGTTTTTCCAATCGTACCTTTGTTAAAATCATCTTTTTTGTATATGTCTGCTTCAGAAATAATTACAAGTAACCTGCCTTCGTTGAAATGGTGGTACCGGGCCCAGCCTCTGCCTTTTGCAGACAAGTTCACCTGGTATTCGAAGTTGCCGTCACGGCTCATGATTTCAACTCTTTCACCTTTTTTAATTTTGAACCATTCAGGCTGTCCGGCTGCCGAAGTAAGAAAAACAGGGGTTTCTTCCCGGGTTGTCCAGTATAAAGTGTCATTTGCAGACAATCTGGGCTGAAATAATAGGGTTGCTGTCAGGATAAAAACAACTATTACCGCCCATATTTTTTTTGTTGCAGACATGTTAAACTTTTTAATTGATAAAAAATAATAATGATTGAAAAAGGTATCAGATTATTTTAAGTAATCAGCCTGTATTTTCCTGAAGAAAAAGTAGAAAACTAATTATTGGAACGGCTGCATGGCCGATTTGGATATTTGAAAGTAACCGGGCGTTAAACTGAGTGCTCATTCAGCCGGATTTTTTACACATGCAAATGTAGTGCAATCTTTTTCAGGATGTTCTTGTTCAAAAAAATATATTTTTGCCTGCTGCGGAAATGCAAATTACTTTGGTAAAGGTGAATACTTATTCAGGTTATTATTGTCAGGCTGACAATCAGGCTAATGTTAAACCGATTATCAGGAACAGTTCGTTTTTGTCATTTAAAATTTTATGCTTAGGTTTGCTGCAAAAGGTTTAACGGCTTCTATATGGAAAAAGCAGAAAAGTCAAAATCCGGGTTCAGGTCATTTCCCAAAAATTTCTGGACAGTTATAGTGATGGAGTTTTTTGAACGTGGTTCTTACTACGGGGTAATGTCAGTGCTGTCGGTGTATCTGGTTATGAGCACAGGCGAAGGTGGACTGGGCTTTAGCAAGGAAAGTGTGGGAGTAATCAAAAGTACTATAACTCCGCTGTTGTATCTTTTGCCTATTCTTGCTGGAGCTCTGGCCGACAGGTTCGGTTACAGAAGGACCTTAATGATGGCGTTTGCCGTGATGAGTCTGGGATATTTTTTTACAAGTCAGGCTACTTCGTATTCCCTTGTTTTTCTTAGCCTCATTCTTATGGCTATTGGAGCAGGCTTCTTTAAACCAGTTATTTCAGGAACCATTGCCAGGGTAACCGACGAAAGCAATTCGGGACTTGGGTTTGGTATTTTTTACTGGTCAATTAATCTGGGTGCATTTATTTTTCCGCTCATACTCGTTCCTTACCTCAAAGGCATCGGATGGAGTTATATTTTTATCATGGCAGCTGTGGGTACCGGGTCAATGCTGTTGCTAAACCTTTTTGTTTATAAAGAGCCGCCCAGACCTCAGTCTTCCAAGCCGCTGTCGGAAGTGCTGAAAGGAATTTTAATGGTGCTGAATGACTACAGGTTTGTGCTAATGATTGTTATTTACAGCGGATTCTGGATTCTGTATTTTCAAATGTTTGATACTGTGTTATGGTATCTGAAAGATTATATGGATATGACTCCGGTTAATAATTTTGTAAACTCTGTTGTACATGTTTTTAATCCTGAAGCCAATTGGAAATTCGACGCTGAACATGTTACAGTAATCAATGCAGGAGCCATCATTGCACTTCAATTGCTGGTTTCATCAATAGTGAAGAAAACACCTGCACTCCCAACCATGATTACCGGAATTGCATTGGGTACTTTGGGTATGGGTATTCTTGCCATTTCAACTTATGCCTGGGTTTTTGTTGCAGGACTGATTATTTTCAGCATCGGTGAAATGACAGCACATCCAAAATTTATTTCATACATCGGGCTCATAGCACCTCCCGACAAAAAAGCACTCTATCTGGGCTATTCTTTCCTTTATGGTGTAATTGGCAGCGGAATCGGAGGTATTCTCGGGGCTACTTTGTACGTAAAGTTTGTTGATGAAATGGGCAGACCCGGAATGTTGTGGTTTATTTTCAGTATGATAGGTGTGGCCACAATTATCGGATTGCTGTTGTATAACCATTATTTAAAACCTAAGTCTGGTCAGGAAAACCGATAGGTGTTCTTCAGAAAATCCTGCTGTTTGATTTGCCCAGATTCAGTGTTGCAATTATCCCTGCACACAGCAGGTAAGCACCGAGCAATCCGGGTGTTCCGTTCCAGGCCAGTCCGGCAATGGAAGCAGTCATAAGCAGGAAATATGTTGCTATTCCGGCATTGGCTTTTTTGTAGGTTTTTTCGTAGGAGCTGAATATTGGCACAATCCCAAAGTCAACGAGTAAATGTCTGTCGGATCTGAATTCGGCGTCTTTTTCAGTCCAGCCCTGAGTCATGGCGCTTGGTATTCCATATTTGTAAAGATAAGCCGGACCGCAGCAGCGGCTTTGGAGGCTATGGCCCAGTTCATGTCTGATAAGTACAGATAGATAAGAGTTCTTGTCAGTAATGTCATTTCCATCATCGCGGGTTGAAAATCTGGTGGTAACCAGCACAAATGAACCAAATGCAACTCCGTTGGCGAATGGGATGCGTCCCTGCATAACTGTAATGCCTTCAATAAAAACCACTTTCGATATCCAGCCTCCGAAATTTAATAACTGCCCGGCAGCATGGCCAATGGCTGTTTGAGGCTGTTCCCATACATGCCGGGAAACTGCCCGTGTTATTCCGGATAGCCAGGTTTGTCCGGGTTCAATATAAAAGTTTCCTGAGAAAATGGCCAGAGAATTTTCAAGAATCCGGTGCTCCCGAAAAAAAGCGAACTGCAGTATTCCGGTTGTTAATCCAAGCGCAAAGGGCGTAATGGTGAGCCAAAGCCAGATTAGAATTACCTGAGGAATTATAAGATAAAGCAACCCGTTTAAAAAAGCCAGCAGAACACCAGATGCCAGCATTTGAAGCAAATCGGCACGATGTTCGATTTCGGTTGATTTTTTAGTGATTCTCAGTGGTTTGATGAAATATCCTGTAATGATGAAAAGACTCAGCCAGATTAACACAATGGCAAACCAGTTCAGAGCCAGAAATTCGGCCCTGAACACCGGAAGCCAAAGCAATAAGTCGTCATAAAGATTTGCAATCCAGACCGGCATACTATCTTACCAAAATCTTGTTGGAACCTGAATAAGAATAGTACATTCCATTATACATGGCCTCAGCTGATACCGGCCCCTGCAAGTATGTGCCTTTGCCTGTAACTCTTACCATGTAATAGAATTTTTTAATCTGCCCGTTGGCCGAAGTAAAGATGTTTACCCGGTCGTCGCGGTAATCGGTATGTTCTGGCACAGCTTTTTCTATAGCCCAGGGCAAATCGCGGTTTACAGTAAGCCGGGTGTTCTCCGTTTCGAAGCAGGCAGGCAAAATATCAGAAATTACAACATTTTCAACAAAGCTGTTGTCGGTGGTTGACAGCGAAACTTCAACCACTACCAGATCGTTGCGGTTCAGTTCGGCAACGTTAACGGTTTTGCCATTCCGGTCGAAGAACTTTCTTCGTACCATCAGCACCTGATCTTCATTTCGGGAAGAGTTGTTCTCAGGAACACCTTCTGTTTCAAGGTAATAATAAAGATTTCCAGTTCCTGATGTCTTTATGGTAACTTTATCTCCGTTTATGTCTGCGATAAAGTCCTTGTCGGAAAATGTGCCTATTTTTTTGCCATTTACCTCTATTTCTGCAGTGATCTTGCCTTCGGTAGCTTTGCCGGCAAGTTTGCCCAGCGCCAGAAGTGCAAATGCCCTTTCCTGGGTGCTCAGATAATTCCTCTTGTTAAGCATTTCACCCAGTTGCCTTGATAACATGGCAATTTGTTTGTTGTCGGGGTCGGCATTCAAAAGTGTGTAAAGGGCAATGGCTTTATCTCTGACTGGCGAACTGAAACTGCCACCTGTCATACGCATGGGCTCGTGGCTTTTATCCCAGTTGGCGGGCAACAGAGCCGCAAAACTTTTTTTGTCGCCGGTCAGAGCATAAGTGCAGGCCAAAAGATAGCGACTGTCGAGGCTAAGTTCATTGGCCCTGGCTTTGTAGTAATTCATAGTTGGCATGTGCTGTTTGCCATATAAAGCCAGGACGTATAATGAATAAAATGTTTCGCGGTAGGGTTGGTTGACTCTTTTCCAGGAGTTGCCCCCATCACTCATGTAAAAATACTCTGTAGTTTCTTTTTGTTTGACCTTCTCGGTAAGGAAACGAATCAGATTATCAATAACATTCTGGTTTACAGCAAATCCAGCCTGATTTGCCTCGTAGAGGAAGTTGGCGGCATAAGCTGTATTCCACCAATGAACTTCTCCGCCAGAGGGCCAGGTAACCAAGCCGCCATTATATTGCTGATAGGCTGAGATTTTCATAATGGCAGCATTTACATTCTCAGTTGTATTAGATTGTGCAGCCTTGCTGTCTTGTTTTAGCATTTTGGCTAAGTCGGCGAAATAAATCTGCGGAAAAGCAGCCGAAATGGTTTGCTCCATGCACCCATGCGGATAATTGACTAATTCGCTCAGTTCGCCGGCAAATTTTGCTGCCGGAGAGCGGGTGATCAGAATCCTGCTTTTTTTGGTGCCTTCAAGATAATCATTGGAATTAGTAAGTGATGTTTTGGCTCCGGCATTCAAAACGCCTGAAATTGAGGTTTTCTCAAGTGCAGCCGCAGGCCTTACTGAAATATTGGTTTCTTCAGAAAAGGTTTCTCCTCCCTGTGCTGCCATCAGGTTAATTTCGGCTTTTCCCGGTTGAAGGGCTTCCAGATCAAAACTGGTTTGTATTTCGCTGTTTGCGGGTATGTTTACTTTGGTTCCGGAAACTCCACTGGCTTTTACAGGGCCTTTTGTGGTGGCTTTTAAGGTGGTGGTAACAGCTTTGGAGGTTGTATTGGTTAGTGTGATTATTACTTCTGCTTTATCACCCGGGCTCAGGAATCGTGGCAAGGAGCTGCTGATAATCAGCGGATCAGCCACTTTCATCTCTTTTTCTGATGAACCGAACTGACTTCCTTTGTAAGCTACTGCCATTATCCTGACAGCTCCTGAGAAGGCAGGAATATTTGCTTCAAATACCACTTCGCCGGACGAATTGGCTTTTTTGATGCCACTCCACAACGAAAGCAATTTTACCCTTTTTGTCGTGAGTGGATTCAGGCGGCTGCCCATGTCGAATCCCATGTCGCCACCACTGGATGAGCGTTTTATAGAAAGCTCAGGGAAAAGTTCGTCAAAAATATCATAAGATTTTACCTCAAGTGCCCTTTTGCCGTAAAACCAGGCATACGGATCGGGTGATGTGTATGAAGTAATCTGTAATATTCCTTCATCTACCACAGCCAAAGTAACTTCAGCTCCCGGAGACGTTTTTACTTTTATTTTCTGGGTGGTTTTGGATCTGATTCTTTCAGGATTCTCAATGTTTACATTCAGCTTGTTGTCGGGCTTTTCAACTGTAATTGAGGCCACGCCATGCCCTACTGTAAGCGGAAGCCCCGATCCGTCGGCTTTCCTGATTAATGTGGCACTTACATATATATTGGGAAGATGAGACTCGGTGATTTTGAGTTTCAGGGTTGCTCCTGAAGCATCGGCTTTTAGTGTGTAATGTTCAAGAATTTTATCCTGCTCAATGGTTACAAGCAATTCACCTTCGAATGGGGTTTTAAAGAGTATGCCTGCGGTTTCTCCGGGCTTGTAGGTTTCTTTGTCGGCCTCAATCCCAACTTCACCTTCGCGGTTGACATAAAACGATGAAGTGCTGAAATCGCTGCTGCCGTAAGCATAGAACCAGGATGCCACATAGTTGGAGCTTCCGGGCAAACTCACCCTTATTTCATATTCGCCCGACACAGGAGGTGTGTACTGGAAATTATAACCTGATGCCGGAATGCTGGCTTCCCGGGAATAAACAGCTACTTCTTTCTTCTGCGAACGGTATCTGGTTTGCCCGTAATTGCGTTCAAGTACATTTTCCCATCTTATCTGAACTACTTCTATTCTTGCTTTTGCATTTACCGGTTTTTCCTGAGGACTTAATGCTATCAAACTAATCTTTTGCGGCCTTTTGGTGCTGACCCAGCCGGGAGTTCTCTGAATACCAAGCATGGCTTCCTGTGTGAGAATTTCTGCTTTGGTGAGCCGGTTTACGGGCCTGCCGTTTTCATCAAAAACGGTGGTAAATGTTTTGGCTTCCAGAATGCCTATGTTCATGAAGTCGGGCAAAACAAACTCCTGTGCAAACATTCCGTTGGCATCGGTTGAGCCTTCACTCAGCTGATTTTCAAAATACACATCAGCAGAAGTTTTAATGTCGAAATTAAAGTTTCTGTATTGCGATGGATAAAAAGATTTGCGGCTTATTCTTAATTCGTTTTCTACTTTCCGGTTTGCAGCAGGAGTGCCAAACAGATTATCGGCTTTTATTGCCAAAGCAATCACCTCGCCGGGTTTAAAACTGTTTTTGTTGGGTTTTACATTAACTTTAATCCGGTCAGGCATAAAATCCTCAACCGAAAAACGGCGGCTGCCCATCATTACATCGTTGCCCGAAAGTACTTCGAGAGTGTAGGAGCCTGTAAGTGACGCTTCTGGCAGATGAAATGCAATCTGCGCAGAACCCTCTCTGCCCAATTGTGATCTTCTCACCAGCAGGTCTTTCCCGTCGGGAGTAATTACTCTGAATTTAACAGGAATATCCTTAATAACATCCCATGCAAAACTTCTAACAATGATATTGCTGAAAACAGAATCACCGGGCCGGTATAAATTTCGGTCGCCGTAAACAAATACATCCGAAATCATCCCTGCAGTCCGCTTTCCGCCAATATCGAAACGTGAGGTTTCAACATACGACCTGTCATAAAGCAAAACATTGAAGTCGTCACCTTTGCGGGCCGACAACATGGCGATTTTAAATCCCGGGGCAATTTTAGAGATATCCTTAAAAACCAGCGTGCCATCGCTGCCTGTAACAGCCTGGTGCATGAGCTGGTTGTTTGAGCTGAAGAACCTGATGCTCACTCCCTCCATGGGCTGAGCTGTAGATATTGACCTGGCGGCAACAAAAACCTCGTCGTTGCCTTCTTTAACAATCAGGCCAATGTCTGATACCGCTACCAGCTGCACATCAGACAGCCATGTTTTTTCAGTAGATTCAGCTCTGATGAGATAAATTCCTTTCAGTTCTGATGTCAACTGCAGGTCAGCGGGGTTCATGTTCAGAAGTTTGAGATTTCCCTGCCTGGGAAGGGTTCGGGTGTCAATTTCGCGGCTGCTGATTTTTTGCCCGAAATTTTCGTCAATTCGATAATTGTATGAATCATAATACTCATCTTCATCATAGTACCAGTCCCATTCCTTGCCGTTGCGAAGATAGTGCTGGATGTTATTTTCAAAAACCTTGAAAACAGTGATTTTCACCTTTGGAATATTAATGATACTCAGGCCAAGGTTGCCAGCTCCTTTGGGGGTTAAATACAAGCTGTTCTGGTCGCTGAATGCGATGTATGGTTTCAGCGAACCAAAAGTAACTGCCTGTTGAAAATCAACCTCCAGCGCCGGGCCGAAAACCCCCTTGAGTTTGCCCGAAACCCATACTTCGTAAGATTGCCCGTCGGCAAAAGCTCCGGTTATATTAAAACCATTTCCGGCAGTACTTGCCTGAAAATCAACATGAGGATTGACTTTTATTAATCCTTTTAATCCTTTTTCGACAACTGGCTGGGTAGTGTAAAAAGTAATAACTCCTTCTGCATCAACAAAATCAGCTGATACATCACTGATGTTTAATGCATCACGGGGAGGTACGGGCGTACTGTATACTTCATCGGATGGTATTTCTCTTTCTGAGCCTATGCAGCGAAAACCTTTTTTTAATGTAAGGTTTATGTTTCCATCAAGTTTCTCGTTCACCGAGGCAGGAATGGCAATGGTGATCTGATTGGCTTCAGTCACTTCTGATATGTCAAAAGTTTTTGGTTGTTCTTTCAGTGCCACAGCCAGCTTTTGTCTGATCTCATCAATGTTAACCGCGTAGTTGAACTGCATGGAAACTTTGAGCTGTATCTGATTTTTATCGGCCTCGTTTATTCCCCAGTAAGCATTGCTTCTTTCAAGGGTGAGGTATGGAGTGTGAAATTCAATGGGTTTTATACTTTCGTCGGGTTTCAGGTCCGAAAACCGTCCTACCTGCTTTGTTACCACCGCTTTATAATCGGTATTGGGCGCAAAGGGCGCCGAGGGCATAAAAACTAATTTTTCGGGACTGGCCCATTTATATACACCTTTTAACGCAGGTTCAAAAGTTATGTAAACTGTGGTATCTACCTTGTCAATCAGCGAATCGGGTGCCAGTGCAGCACTAAATTCGAATTCCAGATTCTGAAAAGGGTCAACAATCAACCCGAAGTTGGTACGGCTGAGTTTGAAAAATCCGGGGGTTGAGCACGACAGCAGGATTGCTGAAATGCTTAAGGCCAATAAGCCTGCACGAAATAATCTGGAAGACATAATGTTGCTTTTGTTGATGAAGGAATCCAATGTTTACTAACGCATTCAGGTGTTTATAATTGGCTAAAGTACAACTTTTTTTAAGCCCGGGGAATTCAAATCATTGTTTTTTTGAAACACACTTGAATTACATTCACAAACTCGTATGTAATTAATATTCAAGCATGTGGGTGACATACGATATTTAAAATCAAAGTTATTTACTGATTGAATAAAAAGTGACGTTTTGCATAAATGCCTTTTTCAGGGGAATTGGAATTGATTTGCATTTTTTAACACCAGACTGTGAGCCATTGGAGTGTTTTTTGAACAGAAAACTTAAAATTTTCTCCGAAACCACCGTTTCCCGTTTATAACAGGTTATTTTTGCAGGGTCAAACAGTAATCTGACTTTAATGAAATACAAATCCCGGGTTGTTCATGTAGGAAAACTGGCAATAGGAGGCGAAACTCCTGTTGTTTTGCAATCCATGACCAATACTTCAACTTTGGATACTGAAGCAACTGTGGCTCAATCAATAAGAATGATAGAAGCTGGTTGTCAAATGGTAAGAATAACCGCACAGGGTCCCCGTGAAGCGTCGCATTTGCAGCTTATTAAAGAATCAATGGCTGCTTCAGGCTATGATGTGCCTTTGATAGCCGATATCCACTACAGTCCCGCTGCTGCTGAAATTGCTGCCGGAATTGTCGAAAAAGTGAGAATTAATCCTGGTAATTATGTGGATAGTAATAAGGTGGATTATACTTCTGAAGAGTATGATGCTGAACTTGTGCAGATTGAAATCCGCCTGATGCCCTTGCTTGATATTTGCAAAAAGCACAACACAGCCATCCGCATTGGGGTGAATCATGGTTCTTTGTCTAAACGAATTGTTTCCAGGTACGGTGATACTCCTGCCGGGATGGTTCAGTCTGCGCTTGAGTTTACAAGAATTTGCCATAAGAATGGTTTTAACAATCTCATTCTCTCCATGAAATCGAGTAATGTGCGCGTAATGGTGGAGGCGTATTGTCTGCTCGCTGAAAAACTCACAGCTGAAGGGCTGAATTTCCCTTTGCATCTGGGCGTAACCGAGGCGGGCGAAGGCGACGAGGGCAGGATTAAATCAATTGCCGGCATAGGAGCGCTCCTTGCCCGGGGAATCGGCGACACCATCAGGGTTTCACTCACCGAAGAGCCGGAAGCCGAACTTCCTGTTGCCGCTGATATTATTTCTCGTTTTCATTCTATTGATGAAAAAGGAAATGTAATTCGTAGAGTCAGGGACGATTTGTCAGACTCAGGAGAAATGCTGGCATACAGAGAAACTGCTGAAATTTTGGGAGTTGGAGGTAAAAATCCTGTAGCTGTTGTTGTTCAGCAAAACCATGAATTCTTTCTGGCTGCAGAAGATTTTCAGTTGAGTCCTTTGCCTTTATTTAATCATACCTCAGACGCTGAAGAGCCTTCAGTATACCTTGCCCGTGAAGAAGAATATTTCTCTGATACAACTCAATTCTGTGTTTTTTTGAAAAAGCACCCGCAATTGTTGCTTATTGCGGAGGGAGGGACTTCTTCATTGAGGAAACTAAGCCATGCAATGTCAGAAAATGGCATCACCAATCCCTTGATTTTAAAAGGGAAAATACATACACCTGAAAAGGCCGAAGCCATCATTGAATACAGCCTGAATCCTGGTAATCTGCTGATTGACGGGGCAGGGAACGGGATTTGTATTGATGCGAAGGAGATGGGAGAATCTGAAGCAGCATCTCTGGGATTTAAACTGCTGCAGGCAAGCAGAAGAAGAATAAGCCGTACTGAATTTATTTCATGCCCCTCTTGCGGAAGAACTTTATTCAATATTCAGGAAACATTGCAGGAAGTAAAATCCCGCACTTCGCACCTGAAAGGGCTGAAAATTGCCGTTATGGGCTGTATTGTGAACGGGCCCGGCGAAATGGCTGATGCCGACTACGGTTATGTAGGCGCAGGCAGCGGAAAAGTTACGCTGTATAAAGGGAAAACTCCTGTTAAAAGAGGAGTAGCCCAGGAAAATGCCGTTGAAGAGCTGATTGGCCTGATTCAAGAAAATGGGGATTGGTTCGATAAATAAGTGAAAAAATGGAATTGGTTTTTTCCATATCCATCGGTTAGCAAAAAAAATCTGGATTTACTATATTTTCATGAAAAAAATCGTCTTTTTATTGATTGTTCAATCAGTAGTTCTGCTCGCAGCCGGTCAGGATTATAAAAACGCCCGATTGCCTGTTCAACAGCGGGTGAATGATCTGCTGCAACGAATGACAACCGAAGAAAAGTTCTGGCAGTTGTTTATGCTTGTCGAAGACTGGAGCATGGATAAAAGCCGCTATACTTGCGGGGCTTTTGGTTTTGAGGGTGGTGTTTCTGCTCAGGATGGCAGTACAGCCGGGCAAATGATTCAGATAACAGGTACGGATAATGCAGCTGCTATGACCCGGGCAATCAATGCTGCTCAAAAGCATTTTATTGAAAATACGCGGCTTGGAATTCCCATGCTGCCTTTTGATGAAGCCCTGCACGGATTGGTCAGGCCCGGCGCTACTGCATTTCCTCAGTCTATCGGTTTGGCGGCAATGTTCGACATAGCGCTTATGAGCAAAGTGGCAGCTGCCATTGCTGAGGAAACGCGAAGCAGGGGAATAAGGCAAATTCTTTCACCTGTCATAAACATTGCCGGTGATGTGCGCTGGGGCAGGGTAGAGGAAACTTATGGAGAGGATCCTTTTCTGGCTTCTGAAATGGGTGTAGCATTTGTTAAGGAATTTGAAAAGCGCGGAATCATTGCAACTCCCAAACATTTTGTTTCCAACTATGGTGCCGGCGGCCGCGACAGTTATCCGGTTCACTATAATGAAAGGTATCTGCGCGAAGTGGAGCTTCCGCCGTTTGAAGCAGCCTTTAAGCGAGGCGGTGCCAGGTCGGTGATGACAGCCTATAACTCCCTCGATGGAACTCCTTGTACGGCTAATCCATGGTTGCTGAATGATTTGCTGAGAAAGGATTGGGGATTTACCGGATTTGTTATTTCTGATGCCGGAGCCACAGGTGGAGCAAATGTGCTGCATTTTACTGCCCGCGATTATCCCGGTTCTACCGAAAATGCCATCAATGGTGGCCTTGATGTTATTTTTCAAACTGCTTACGAACATTATCCGCTTTTTATTGATGCTTTTACGTCAGGTAACATTCCTGTGGCAGTCATTGATTCTGCTGTAGCCAGGGTGTTGAAAGCCAAATTTGAACTCGGACTTTTTGACTCACCCTATGCCGATCCCACCGAAGCCGAGCGGGTGAATGGCTGCGCTGAACACAGGGCCGTTGCACTGGAAGCTGCCCGTAAATCTTTGGTTTTGCTCAAAAACGATATGAATCTACTCCCGCTAAAATCTGAGAATATCTCAATTGCCGTGGCAGGTTCCGATGCTGTGGAGGCAAGGCTGGGCGGATACAGTGGGCCGGGAAACAATCTTATTTCTATCCTCGACGGTATAAAACAGGAAGCCCCTGAAAAATATACTGTTAAATACGCCCGTGGTTGCGAGCGCGAGGTTATTGAATATCAAACCATTCCGGCGGAATTTCTTTCATGTGTTGTTGATGGCAAGACTGTGACAGGGTTAAATGGAGAATATTTTGATAACACTCAGTTTTCTGGCAAGCCTGCTTTTGTGCGAAAAGACAAGCAGATAAATTTTCAATGGACATTGTTCTCTCCCGACCCTGAAAAACTTGCCTATGATTCCTATTCAGTAAGATGGAGTGGAAAGTTAACTGCGCCGGTTTCAGGGACAATCCATCTGGGTGTTGACGGGAACGATGGATACCGCATTTTTATTGACAACAAACTTTTGCTCGATAACCGCAAATTTACCGGCAGAAACCTGAAAACAATTCCTGTTGATCTTGTTAAAGGTAAAGAATATGAAATACGTGTCGAATATTCCGAACCCTCTGGAAATGCCTGGTTCAGGTTGGTTTGGGATTACGGAGTACCTGCTGATTATGACTCGAAAATTAAAGAAGCTGTAGCTCTTGCCAATGAAAGCGATGTTATCGTGGCAGTTGTTGGCATTGAAGAGGGCGAATTCCGCGACAGGGCGCTCTTATCCCTTCCCGGAAATCAGGAAATAATGCTAATGGAGCTGGCACAAACCGGAAAACCGCTTGTTGTTGTGCTGGTTGGTGGAAGTGCTGTAACACCAGGCCTTTGGATGGAAAAATCTGATGCAGTGTTGTGTGCCTGGTATCCCGGAGAAGTGGGTGGAATTGCTGTTGCAGAAGCCATCTTTGGAAAAATTAATCCCGCAGGAAGACTTCCTGTTACATGGCCTCAGCACGAAGGTCAGCTGCCTTTGGTATACAACAGCAAACCCACTGGACGGGGTGATGACTACCTCAATCTAAGTGGTCAGCCATTGTTCCCTTTTGGTTATGGATTGAGCTATACCAACTTTGAATACACTAACTTGCAAATTTCTGAATCTTCAGTCCAAAACCATTTTATGGTTTCTTTCGAAGTGAAGAATTCTGGAAAATGCAAAGGTGATGAAGTGCCACAGCTTTACCTGCGCGACATGTTTGCATCGGTTGCCCGCCCTGTGAAGGAACTAAAAGGGTTTAAACGAATTGCACTCGAAGCAGGAGAAACTCAAAAAGTTGAATTTGAAATTACGCCCCAAATGCTTCAGATGCTGGATAAGGACCTTCGCACAGTAATTGAGCCCGGAGAGATCAGGGTGATGATTGGAGCATCTTCAAAAGACATCAGGTTAACAGGAGTCTTGCAGGCAAAATAGAATTTGAATTTTGTCGTTTCCCGGAGCTCCCGGAAATTATACCTGTCAGCAATTTTAAGAATTATTGAGGCTTAAATGCTTCATTTATCACATCAGTGAAAAGCTGTTTTAATGTTATGCCCATAACTGCAGCCTGCTGAGGTACGATGCTGGCTTCCGAAAGCCCGGGAATGGTGTTTACCTCCAGGAAATAGAATTGCCCCGGGTCGCGAAAATCATCGGGAGTAAGAATATAATCAAACCTAACAATGCCCCGGCAATTGAACTTCCTGTAAAGTTTCAGCGACAACTCCCTGCATTCATTGGTCAGGTTTTCGCTTATCCGGGCCGGTGTTATTTCCTGTGATTTGCCTTTGTATTTGGCCTCATAATCAAAAAATTCATTGCCGCTGATGATTTCGGTGAGCGGCAAAGCAATCAGGTTCCCCTCTTTTTCATACACACCGCAGGTAATTTCAACCCCCGGAATAAATTCCTGTATAAGAATTTCGCTGTCAACAGCAAAAGCTTCGTGTATGGCTGACATTAATTTGTCTTCCTGATGGACTTTAGTAACTCCTACACTTGAACCATTGCTGTTTGGTTTTACAAAGCAGGGCAATGAGGTGCACGCAAGAATTTCGCTGGGCACTATTTCATCCCGGCGATGCAGATAATAAGTGGCAGCAGTTTTTACTCCTGCCCTGGCAGCAAATTCATTGCAAAAGTATTTGTTGAAGGTAAGCGCAGAAGTGGCTCTGCCACATGTATTATAGGGGATATTCAGCAAATCAAGATAACCCTGAATTTTTCCGTCTTCGCCGGGTGTGCCGTGAATACCGATAAATGCTGCATCAAATTTTACCTTACCTGCTGGCAGATCGAGCGAAAAAGTATTCATGTCAAGGGGAAATACTTTTCCATCTTCGGTAGCATAAGTCCACGAATTTTTTCCAACATGAATAATGTAAACATTGAAAAGTTCCTTGTCAATGTTTTTGTATATCACCTTTCCGCTTTCAAGCGAAACCTCATATTCGCCGGAATAGCCCCCGGAAAGCAGAGCGATGTTTTTTTTCATGTGTACTTTTTATTGAATTCAGCGCAAATTTACTCACTCTGTTGTTTAAATGAATGTTTGAGCGAAAATAATCTTCACAGTGGTGGTTTGCCAAATGCTTCGATAATTCCTATCTTTGCATTACAAATTTGACTGGCACTCACTGTTATTGATAACAAAATCTCATTTTTCATGAAAAGAATCCTTCTATTTGTGGCTGCAGTAGCATTTTTTGCTTCCTGCGGACAAACAGGTTCGAAGCCTGAAGCCGCTGCCGAAATTAATGTGGCCGCTGTAAAAACTATTGAGCTGCATGTAACCGGAATGACCTGCGAAGGCTGTGAAAATTCTGTTACTACTGCGGTTGCCGAACTCCCCGGTGTTACTACGAGTGTAGCTTCTTTTCGCGAAGAACTGGCATCGGTAAGCTTTGATACCACTCAGGTGAGTATAGAAACGATTACAGCAACCATCAACGACCTCGGATATACTGTTGTTGGTGAACTGAAACCCGAAGACCTGCACTGAGTTTTAATATTCGATAATAAAATGGAAGTTAAACAAAATCCCCTGAAACGGGGATTTTTTGTTTCATGATTTTTGGATGAATTTAAAATATAATCAACAAAGGAACCATTCTCAAAACGATTTGAAGCTTTTGTTCAAGCTAGCGCCTTGCTGATTTTTTTGATATATTTGGCAAAGAAATAGATATACAGATATATAAACCTGAATATGTGTAATACTGTAGAATTTTCATGGTTAAACAATTTAGACAATTTCTAAATTAGCTTTCTGAGGATAATTTCCTGTGTTTATAAATAACTTTGAAGGGCATTAAAAATGCTTAAATCATGAAGCGGAACATTTTTTCACGGGTTTTTCATTTCTATTATGAGGGATTTAAAAGTATGACCATAGGCAAAACCCTTTGGGCAATCATTCTCATTAAGCTATTTGTGATGTTTGTGATTCTGAAAATATTTTTCTTTCCCAATTTTCTTAAGACCAATTTCGAAACCGACCAGGAGCGCAGTGATTATGTTCTTGAGCAATTAACTAATCCTAAATAAAAAGCTGTATCATGACAGAAACTTTTGACTATTCATTGATTGACTGGTCGCGGGCGCAATTTGCCCTTACGGCCATGTATCACTGGATGTTCGTGCCCCTTACGCTTGGCCTGGGCTTTATTGTGGCCATTATGGAATCAATTTATGTTAAAACCGGCGACCCTGAGTGGAAACGGATTACCAAATTCTGGATGACTATTTTCGGTATTAATTTTGCCATTGGAGTAGCCACCGGAATTATTCTTGAGTTTGAGTTCGGCACCAACTGGTCGAACTATTCTTGGTTTGTGGGCGATATTTTTGGCGCTCCCTTAGCCATTGAAGGAATTATGGCTTTCTTTATTGAGTCTACTTTTATTGCAGTAATGTTCTTTGGATGGAATAAAGTAAGCAAAAAGTTTCATCTGATCTCCACCTGGCTGGTTGCCTTTGGGGCCAGTCTTTCTGCTTTGTGGATTCTGGTTGCCAATGCCTGGATGCAGATGCCGGTAGGTATGAAATTTAATCCCGATACTGCCCGTAACGAAATGGTGCATTTTTGGGATGTGCTTTTCTCCCCCATGGCGGTAAGTAAGTTTACACATACCATTTCTTCTTCCTATATGCTTGCCGCACTGGTGGTTATTGGAATTAGCTCATGGTTCCTGCTTAAAAAGCGGCATCTTGTTTTTGCTAAACGCAGCATAGTGGTTGCTGCAGTCTTCGGATTGGTTACTTCAATTTTTACGGTAGCAACCGGAGATTACAGTGCTAAGGTAGTGGCCAGGTATCAGCCGATGAAATTTGCTGCATTCGAAGGTTTGTATGTGGGGCAGCGGGGCGCTCCTCTGGTGGCTTTGGGAATTGTTTCCTCAACCCCTGAAGATCCGGATAATGAAAATATCAAAGACTTTGTGTTTAAGATCGAAATTCCGAACTTCCTGTCATACATGGCTTTCCAGGATTTTGACGCCTTTATTCCCGGGGTTCGCGATCTGATGGAAGGCAACGAGGAACATGGAATTATGTCAGCAGCCGAAAAAATTTCCAGAGGAAAGCTTGCTATTGATGCTCTTGCCGAATACAAAGCAGCAAAAAAAGCAGGTAATACTGAGAAGCTTGCTGAAGCAGAGACTATTCTTGAAGAAAACTTCAAATATTTTGGATATGGCTACTTTGTGGATGACCCATCCCGGTTAGTTCCCAATGTGCCATTGACATTCTACAGTTTCCATCTTATGGTGGCGCTGGGTATGTGGTTCCTTTTCTTTTTTGGTATAGTGCTGGTGCTGGTTTACAAGGATAAAATTTCAAGAGCCAGATTCTGGTTGATTATGGGTATTGTAAATATTCCGCTGGCATATCTTGCATCTCAATCGGGTTGGGTAACTGCTGAGATGGGCCGTCAGCCCTGGGTAATTCAGGATCTTATGCCCACCATGACTGCTGTCAGCCGACTTGATGTAAATGCGGTAATCACTACTTTTATTCTGTTTGCTGTAATTTTTACCACACTTATGATTGCTGAGCTCAGGATAATGTTCAAAACCATAAAAAACGGACCTAAACCAGGAGGAAATTAAGATGTTTGAAACTTTTTCAATTTTATCGCTTCAGCAATACTGGTGGGTAATTATATCAGTTCTGGCAAGTTTGCTGGTTTTTATGATGTTTGTTCAGGGTGGACAAACACTCATCTACACTCTCGGTAAAACCGAAACCGAAAGGTCGCTTATTGTGAATACGCTGGGCCGGAAATGGGAACTTACTTTTACAACTCTAGTAACCTTTGGAGGTGCCTTTTTTGCTTCTTTTCCTCTTTTCTATTCTACCAGCTTCGGAGGCGCTTACTGGGTGTGGATGGCCATTTTGTTTGCCTTTGTTATTCAGGCCATTTCTTATGAGTACAGGTCTAAACCCAATAATTTCTTAGGTAAGCGTACCTTCGAGATCTTTCTTCTTCTGAATGGTGCATTGGGCACAATTCTAATTGGAACGGCCGTTGGCACTTTCTTTAATGGTGCCATGTTTTCAGTTGACAAACTGAATATTACAAATATTTACGATTCAGCTATTTCGCGCTGGATGACTCCTGCTCACGGTCTGGAAGCTGTATTGAATTTTCATAATGTAGCTCTTGGACTCGCTGTATTCTTCCTTGCACGTGTGCTCGGAATCCTTTACATTGTGAATAGCGTTGATGATGCCGAAATTCACAACCGGGCGCGCAAACAAATGATTTACAATGCAGTTCCGTTTCTTGTTTTCTTCCTGTATTTTGTAATTCATTTGCTTTTAAAACAAGGTTTTGCCTACAATCCCGAAACCGGTGAGGTCTTTATGGAAAAATACAAATATTTCCATAACCTTATTCAAATGCCGGTTGTACTTATCATATTTCTTGCGGGTGTAGTTGGAGTACTTGCAGGCATTGCGAGATTTCTTTTTTGCAGAAGCCTGTCAGGAATATGGTTTTCGGGAGCCGGCACTGTGCTGGCTGTTTTGGCGTTGTTCCTCATTGCCGGGCTAAACAACACTGCTTATTACCCGTCGCTGCATAATCTTCAGGAATCTCTTACCATTGAGAACAGTTCTTCAAGTCATTACACGCTTACTGCAATGAGTTATGTGTCGTTGTTTGTGCCTGTGGTTATTACCTACATCTTTTTCGTATGGCGCGCAATCAATAACAAGCCTATAAAGAAAGCCGACCTTGAGGATGAAAATTCTCACATTTATTAACCTAAAACCCTGCTGAAATGTATTTGGATAAAATCATGTGGTTTCTGGCTTGGCCGGCCATGATAGCAATTTCGTACTATCTTGCTTTGTTTGCGCTTAAAACCCTCAAACGCCAGATTCAGGAAGACCCGTTGGGGGAAGATACCAGGCCCTGATCATGCAATTTGGATGATTTCCGGAACTTATTAACACTTTTTCGGGATCATTCTATTTATAGTATTTACTTTTTAAATGGCAGTCTGAGGGTCTCAGGCTGTCATTTTTTATTTAGAATTATTCCATCAAACTTTGTATTTTCTTGTTTTACAATTCTGAAAACAACTATTTTTGTGATTCTCATATCAACGCTACAAACATTTGTAAAATGAAAGCAAGCTACAGAACAGTTTTTATTGCGCTGGCATTGGTTGCTGCACTGGCATTGCCCGTGCAATCTGATGCACAGTCAACCAAAGCCGACACAGCTTCATTTCCCTACTGGATTGAAATGATGCAGGACCCCACGGCAAATTTCTTTGAAACTCAAAAAGCCTTTTATACATACTGGGAAGGCCGCGAAATAACAAAAGGCAGCGGATACAAGCCTTTTAAACGCTGGGAATACTGGATGCAGAATCGTGTAAATGCAGATGGAAGCAAACCAGATCCCGCAAACGACCTCAGAGCTTATAATGAGTATGTTAGTGCGAACGCAAGCCGTAGTTCGGCTGGTAACTGGACTGCTCTCGGGCCTTTTACCGTACCTTCGGGTTACAACGGCTATCGTGGATTGGGCAGGGTAAATGCCATTGCATTCCATCCGGTGGATGCCAATAAAATCTATATCGGAGCCCCGTCCGGTGGATTCTGGTACACGCATGATGGTGGTCAGACATGGAACACACAAACAGATATTCTGCCCACTCTTGGGGTTTCTGCAATTGTTGTTGATCATACCAATACCGAAGTGGTATATATGGGCACAGGAGATCGCGATGCAGGTGATGCACCCGGACTTGGAGTCTGGAGAAGTCTGGATGGTGGTTTTACCTGGACTCAGTGGAATACCGGCATGGGTAATGTTACTGTCGGCCGGCTCATTATGCATCCCGCTGACAACAACATTATTCTCGCAGCAACTTCGGGCGGACTCTACAAAACAACCAACGGTGGTCAGACCTGGGTGAGATCTGTGAATGGTAACTTTAAGGAAGTTGTCTTTAAGCCAGGTAATCCTGATATAGTTTATGCAGCTGCAGGTGGCGACTTTTATCGCTCAGTGAACAATGGCGATACTTTTGTTACCATCACCAGCGGATTGCCAGGAGGTGCCAGAGGGGTGATTGGTGTGTCACCGGCAAATCCTGAGATAGTTTATTTCCTGCTTACCAACAGCGATTCGTATAAGGGGATTTATCGTTCAACCGACAGCGGACTTTCTTTCTCGGTGCGTTCTACTACTCCAAATATCATGAGCTGGGATTGCAACGGAGGTTCTGGCGGACAGGCATGGTATGACCTTGATATCGCTGTTGATCCATCAAATCCTGATATTATTTATGCAGGTGGTGTAAACATTTTCAAATCAACTAATGGCGGATCAAACTGGTCAATAACAGCACATTGGTATGGTGGATGCGGTGTGCAATCGGTTCATGCCGACCTGCATATTCTCGAATACAATCCATTAAACAATCGTCTTTATGCTGGAAACGATGGCGGGGTCTACTGGACAGCAAACAACGGGCAATCGTGGACAGAGATTTCTAACGGTCTGGTTATCAGTCAGGCTTATAAAATCGGGCAGAGCGCTACCAATAAAAATTATGTGATCAATGGTTATCAGGACAATGGTACATCAACCTACACTGGTACATCATGGGTGGCTGTAGGTGGCGGCGATGGTATGGAATGTGCATTCGACCCAACCGACGACCGTTACAGCTATTCTACCGTTTATTACGGAGATATCAACCGCATTTTTAATAACAATTCGCAAGGACAGATTGCCGGACAAGGTGCTAATGGAATTACCGAAAGTGGCGCATGGGTAACTCCTTTCCTCATTGATCATTTCAATGGCAATGTAATGTTTATCGGTTACAAGAATGTCTGGAGAAGTACCAACATCAAAGCATCAAATACAAACAGTGTTTCCTGGACAAAAATTTCGTCCATCAATACCAGCAACCTGAGTGTTTTAGTCCAGTCAAGGGCAAATACAAATATTATTTATGCCTCGGCAGGGAGTTCACTCTATCGCAGCGATAATGTAAAAGATGCCAGTGTTCAATGGGCAAACTTGTCAGCTTTTCTGCCAACCTCAGGGTCTGTTACAGCTATTGAAGCCAGCCCGGTTGACGAAAATGTAGTTTATCTGGTACAGAACAAGAGAGTTTTTAAAAGTGTGGACAAAGGGTTCAACTGGAATGAGATAACAGGCTCTCTTCCGGATGTTGCCATGAATACCATTACTTATTACCGCAATAGTGCCGAGGGACTTTATCTTGGAACCGATATCGGTATTTTCTACCGCGATGCCAATATTGCCGACTGGATTATGTTTTCAAATGGTTTCCCTGCAGCCGGAAGAGTTACTGAACTTGAAATTTATTACGATCCGGCAGGGCCCAATGGCGATGTTATACGCGCTGGAACCTATGGACGCGGACTTTGGGAATCTCCTGTGGCTTATTCAAACCCCGATGCCAATTTTACAGCTTCCGAAACAACTGTTCCAGTGGGTTGTCCGGTTAACTTTACTGATTTATCTACCGGGGTTCCGTTTGAATGGGCCTGGTCATTTCAGGGAGCTAATGTTACATCATCAACCGAAAGAAACCCTTCAGGAATTACCTGGAGCACACCCGGAACTTATAATGTTAGCTTAACTGTTAGCAACCCTGCAGGTGTGGCTACTGAACTCAAAACCGGATATATTACTGTTAGCAGCGATATTTTACCTGTTGCAGCCTTTTCTGCTGATAACAGAATATTCTGCACCACCGATTATCCGGCAGTAAAATTTACAGATGAATCTGAGTATTGCCCTGTAAGCTGGAACTGGAGTTTTGAGCCTGCTGATGTTTCATTCCTGAATGGGACTTCTGCTACATCTCAGCATCCTGAAGTGTTGTTCAATTCCACGGGAAGCTACAGTGTAACTCTTACGGTAACCAATGTAAATGGCAGCTCTGATGTTTCCTTGCCTGACTTTATTCAGGTAGGCGGATCATTAGTCCCGTTCGGCGAAACATGGGAATCCATGTCACTCTCAGCCAACGATTGGACTGTTGAAAATCCCGACAACAAAAATACCTGGGAACTGACTCAGGCCGGAGGTAGTGCTGATGGTGCCGGTGTAATCAGAATGAACTTCTTTGATTATGCAGTAGCCCCCGGCCCCCGCGATCGCCTTGTTTCTCCACCGTTTAACTTCGAAGGTCTTGATGAAGTAATACTTGGCTTTCAGCATGCTTATGCCAAAAGGTATCCACAAATCACCGATTCACTCATAGTGCTGGTATCCCCTGATTGCGGCGCAACCTGGCAAAGGGTGCTGGCCATTGGCGAAAACGGAAATGGTAATTTTGTAACTCACGAAGTGGTGGATACCGGATTGTTTGTTCCTGCTCTTCCTTCTGACTGGTGCGGTGCTCCCGGAAATCCTCCCTGCTATATGGTTGACCTGAGCGAATTCGCCGGATCATCCAATGTTCGTATAGCATTTGAATCGGTTCATCGCCGTGGAAATAGTTTGTATCTTGACAACGTTTACCTCACCGACCTGGTAAAAACCAAAACCATACTGAGGTCTGAAGAAATTGCCTTGTTCCCCAATCCGGTTTCAGATGTGCTCAATATTCGTTCTGGAAATGAATTAAAGGGTTCAAAACTAAGCATTTATAATGCAGCAGGAAAAGCAGTTCTTGATAAGGCACTTGAAAATGGACAATCCTGGATAATCTCAACTGCACAATTGAAACCCGGGGTTTATATCGTTAAAATTACTGATGGTAATCAGGTATTTACTGAGAAACTGATTGTTGAATAGCAAATTCAATCAGATAAACAAAAGCCATATTCCTGCATGGTATGGCTTTTGTTTTTTAAGTTGTAAAAAATAAACCCCGGATGTTTTCACCCGGGGTTTTGTTTGAAATAGCTGGAAATTATTCAGCTTCGATTGCTGCAACTCCTGGTAATACTTTGCCTTCAATAAACTCAAGCATTGCACCACCTCCGGTACTTACATAACTTACTTTATCAGCAAGTTTAAATTTGTTGACGGCAGCAACCGAATCTCCGCCTCCTACAAGTGAGAAAGCTCCTTTTTGGGTTGCATTGGCAATGGATTTAGCAATCTGTATGGTTCCTTCGGCAAAGCTGGGCATTTCAAAAACACCCATCGGGCCATTCCATAAAATGGTTTCCGAGTTCATGAGCACTTTGTCGAACAAAGCTATTGACTCTGGTCCTATGTCTAAGCCCATCCATCCATCAGGAATTTCTCCGGCCTTAACATGCTGTGTTTCTGCATCATTGGCAAAGCCGCTGGCTGCAATTGCATCAACGGGAAGGATAATATTTACACCATGCATTTTGGCACCTTCGAGGGTGTTGAGTGCAAGTTCGAGCAAATCGTCTTCAACCAGTGAGTTGCCTACATTACCGCCCTGAGCTTTGATAAATGTAAACATCATACCACCTCCCACTATAAGGTTGTCAACTTTGTCTAGCAGGTGATTGATAATTTGAATCTTACCAGATACTTTGGCGCCGCCAAGAACTGCTGTAAAAGGTTTTTTGCCTTCTTTTAGTACTTTATTGAGGCTTCCTACTTCGGCATTCATCAGGTAGCCGAACATTTTATCGTCAGGGAAATAAGCTGCAACCAATGCAGTTGAAGCATGTGCACGATGTGCTGTACCAAAAGCATCATTGATGTAGCAATCTCCGTAAGTAGCCAGTTGTTTGGTAAATTCTTTCTGTTTTTCTTTGGTAGCAGCTTTGGCAGCTTTTTTCTCTTCCTCGGTAACGGTCTCGGGCAGACGGGGTTTGCCTTCTTCCTCTTCGTAATACCTCAGGTTTTCGAGCAGAAGAACCTCTCCGGGTTTTAATCCGGCACTCAGAGTTTTTGCAGATTCGCCCATGCAATCGTCGGCAAATTTGACATCAAGACCAAGCACATGGCTCAGGTAAGGTACAATATGCTTAAGCGATAACTTGTTTTCAAAATTCTTTTTCGGACGGCCCAGATGCGACATCAGAATGACCGAACCACCACCAGCCAATACTTTTTTAATGGTGGATAGGGCTGCATCAATACGGGTAGTATCGGTAATCTTCAGCTCGTCGTCCAAAGGCACATTAAAGTCCACCCGAATGAGGGCGCGTTTTTCTGTAAAGTCGTATGAATCAATGTTTTTCATAAGATTTTCTGTTTTTTAACATTCATGGCAAAGGTACTTAAATTCTATGAAAGGAGAAACCATATATTTTCTTTAACACAAAAATTTAACAGAGTATTTTATACAAATCTCTCTACCAGATCTGCAAGCCTGTGAGCGTACCCACTCTCATTGTCGTACCAGGCTACAATTTTTACCAATTTGTTTTTGTCGCCAAGCACTGCGGTAAGGCCGGCGTCAAATATCGCAGAATGCGGATTGCCAATGATATCAATGGAAACTATCGGATCTTCGGTATATTCCATTATTCCCTTCAAATATCCTTCCGATGCTTCCTTAAAAGCCAGATTTATTTCTTCTATGCTCGTTGATTCCTTTAATGTACAGGTAAGGTCGGTGAGTGAGCCATCAGGAACCGGTACCCTGATTCCGGCACCACCCAGGTTCTTTTTAAGATGAGGAAATATTCTGGTTGCTGCCTTTGCAGCGCCTGTGGTAGTTGGTATTATGCTGTAAGCTGCAGCTCTGGCCCGCCTGAGGTCGGTATGCGGAGCATCAATCAGATTCTGGTCGCGGGTGTAGGAGTGCACTGTGGTGATGAAACCTTTTTCAACGCCCCACAAATCATCGAGTACCTTAATCATGGGCGCAACACAATTGGTGGTGCAGCTGGCATTTGAGATAATTACATCACTTTTGTCAATGATATTGTCGTTAATGCCTAAAACAACATATTTTACATCGTCATGTTCGGCTTTGGCCGGAGCTGAGATGATTACTTTACGGGCTCCGGCTTCCACATGTTTTAAGGCGGCGGTTTTGTCGGTGAATTTTCCGGTGGATTCTATAACAACGTCAATGCCGAGTTTGCCCCAGTTGATGTCGCCCGGATTGGGTTTTGCAAAAATCAGAATCTTCTTTTTATTCACCAGCAGATGGTCGGGGCCAAAGGAAATTTCGCCGGGGAAATTGCCATGTACTGAATCGTACTTAAGCAAATGCGCCAGAGTTGCCGGGTCGGCCATATCGTTGATGGCAACCACCTGAATGTTCTTTTTTGATAGCAGAGCCCTGAAGGTAACTCGTCCGATACGGCCAAATCCATTGATAGCCAACCTGATTTTTGTCATAACATGCAGTTTTTAATCCCTGCAAAGTTATACAAACCCCGGGATAATTGTTCTTAGCGCATGAGGAAGAAACTTCCCTGGTATTCACTTACTTCATCGTTCTCATCGCGGAAGAAGATGTGGTATATGTAAGAGCCTGGCAGGGTTTTGTTGCCTGAGGTTTCTCCTTTCCAGCTTTCGTTAATATCGTTTGAGGTGTAAACCAAGGCGCCCCAGCGGTTGTAGATATTGATTCTGAACTCCTTAACGCCATTTCCATTCACTTTGAATTCGTCGTTCAGCCCATCTCCGTTGGGAGTAAAGGCATTAGGAATCCTGAGCATGTACCGTGGACTAATGAAAATGGTTTTCTCAAACACATCGGGGCAGCCATATTTATTGATTACTGTCAGAGATGCCTGATAATATCCTGAATCTGCATACGTGTGTGTAAATGCTGAATCGGAATAGGTTATGCCGTCACCGGTGTTCCATAAAAATGATAAGCTTTCACCGGCCGAGGTGCTGTGGAAATTTACCTTTGGATTTTTCATGCTTACCACTTCCGGAGTGGTTTCGAATGCAGATACTGGATTGGGCCATGCGTCTACAAGCGCACTTACTACCTTTTCACTAACACATCCGCCGGGATTGGTGACTGTAAGCCTGACATCATAAAGTCCCTGTTCAGCAAAGGTTGTACTTGCTGAAGTTCCGGTAGCGCTTCCTGCACTGCCAAAATCCCAGCTCCAGGTTGTTCCGCTGACGGTATTGGTGGATGCATCGCTAAAATCAACACTTAAAGGAACACAGCCTGATGTAATTCCTGTGCTGAAATCTGCTGCAGGCATAGCATTCACATTTACAGTGGTTTGTACCGCCTCGCTCACACAGGATTGCTGCGTTACTGTCAGTGAAATGGTTTTTGTTCCGGCATTGTCCCAACTCACCGTAATCGGTCCGTTTCCTGAGCCCGTAGCGTTGCCTCCGTCGAAAGACCAGTCGTAAGTCGCTGTGGACTGACCATTACCGGTGTAAGTAAGCACAAGCGCGTTGCCTTCGCACACATCGGCAGCTGATGCAGTAAAATCGGCATACATTCTTGGCTTAACATTAACGGCTGTTTGCTCGGTGTTAACACATCCGTTGGCATCGGTGCCAGTAACTGTGTATAGATAGACAGTGCTGGTAACCGGACTGGCGGTGGGATTGCCAGAGTTTGGATCGCTGATGCTTGGATCAGGGGGTATGGATGTCCATGTATAAGTTGTTGCCCCGACAGCTTGCAGTGTAAAACTATCATCGGGACAAATAGCTGTAACACTGGTGTTGGCTGTTACCACCGGAAGCGGGTAAACGGTAAGTGTAAGCTGATCTGTAGCAATGCAGCCGTCGTCAACTGTCAGAGTGTAAGTGGTAGTTTCAGTTGGTGAAACTTCAACTTGTGGTCCGTTAAAAACATTGGTGCCGTCGCTCCAGGTAAAAATGCCGTTGCCTGTTGAGGATGAGCCATTAAGTGTGGCTGTGCCTCCTGTGCAGATGGGATCGGCTGTCCCTGCAATGGCCTGAAGCTGAAATACATTTATTGTTGTTTGATCGGTTTCTGTATTTCCGCAATCATCGGTTACTGCAACACTAAAATCAGTGGTAACCGGGGGTGAAACAGTCCAGATTCTTCCGTTATAGGTTTCGCCGGTTGTAAGATTGGTCCAGAGCCAGCTGCCGTTGGGGGTATCGTTGGCAATCAGATCAACACTTTGTCCTGCACAAATACCATCGTAAATGCCGGCATCAGCAAAAGGTTGCCCCACAGTAACTTCTATCTCTGACTGATTGGTATTACCGCAATCGTCGGTAACCACCACTGAATAGGATGTGTTGGAAGAAGGCGAAACCGTTATGGATGAAGTGGTTTCACCGGTGCTCCAGAGCCAGGAAGTGCCTCCTTCAACACTCAACACGGTGCTGCTGTTCAGGCAGATATTTACAGTGGATTGTCCTCCGTTGATGGTAGCTGTTGGCCCGGTAACGGTAAAGGGTATGTCAGCAGTAACTTCATTGCCGCATACATCCCTGACAATCACAGTGTAAGTGGTTGAGCTTGGCGGTGATACTGAGATGATATCAGTGGTATCTGCCGGATTTCCGGTGTTCCATTCATAGGTCCATGGCTCTATACCTCCGTTGGCCCCGGCTCTGATAAACCGGGTTTGCCCGCATTCAATGGTTTGGGGATTGCTTGCATTCAGGAAAAACTCGGGGTAATCCTTGATCCAGATTCTGGCCGTATCGGGAATAAATTCGCAAAATGAGGTGTTGTAAACAATTTCAACAACTTTAGTAATTTCGGGTATGTCGTCAATAATAGGAACAATATCCACCGATACTTCCTGCTGCCCAACAGGAATAATCACGCTGTCAGGGATTTGCACATAATCCACTCCATTCACGGCTGTTCCTGTAAGCTCGTAGTGGATAATAAAGGGTTCAGACCTTACATTATCTATTCTGAAACGAAGTGAAGCAGTATTGCAGTTTTCTACGGCAGTATCTACCACGGCATGTGTATATGCCAGCGACGACTGCACCCCAACGCTGTTAAAACTGTTGGCTTCGAGGAATACGCCGGAGTCGTATGCCCGGTCACCGCAATCTGCAACGGCAAGCTTTATGTGGTATGTCTCGCATGGAATTACCAGTGCTCTTGCTGTCAGTACTGTTGTAAAGCCATCGTATTGAATATATGGGTTGGCTAATGGTGTAGACCCATTACCATTGTTTACATAGTAACTGCAGTTCTGGCAAGGCCCATTATTTGTTGTACCGTTATTGATGCTGTTGATTGAAACAATTACAGGAGGGTTGGAAAGTATCGGTAATACCGCAATATTTTGCGCATTGTTGGAATATGGCCCATAAATGCCCGGCCCGCTGATGAAAAATCCGAAAACATCATTAAAACTAGGATTATTTGCGTATTCCGGGTATTCTTCAGAAGCAAAAACATACCTGAACTCAACTATCGTAGACTGTGGTACAAAGTCGAATTCAAGAATTGATGCATCATAAGATGATCTTCCTGCTGGAAGCAATTGATTTAGGTCTGAATCTCCGGGTGTGTTGGCTGGTGCTCCGGCATCTGCTTTGTTGTTTGGGCCTTTCGAGATATTTGCCCTTCCCGAGGTAAGAAGAATCCCGGATTGAATACCTATATTGGATAAGCCATTAAAGACCCCCTGAGCATTCATGGCTCCGGTATAGGTTATGTTTGTTGTAGTAACCCCTTGCCCAATCAGGTGTTGCTGTACCAGTGCCACAGGGTCAACTCCTTCCACAACGGTATATTCCGGAATAATCTGACTGTAAACATGCTTTCCATGCATGAAGCTAGACATCACAACCAAGAGCAAAACTGCTGCAGCAATTCCTGTTCTTTGCATTACATTTAATCCGGGGGTAAGTTTCAAATTCATGCTCAAATCCTTTTTTGAATCCGGTTTATGAGAATTTGCAAACAATGCCCAATCGCCCTGTAACAGGCAATTTGCGCCTTGTAAGCGAATGCTGGTCAAAAACTGAATTTATAATCTGTCGTTTCAGAAAGGCCGGAAAGTTATTCCGGGAAGTGAAGGGAAATCCCTGACTGCCAAAGTTAAACATTTTTTTTATCCGGCAAGTGAAATTACCAGGGTTTTGTACTTTTTTTAAGAACATATTTTCAATATGTACCCTGCCTCATCCTGTAAACCTTTAATAACAAGTAATGTCGCTGTTTCATGCAGTTTGTCTGAAGAATTTTCTTTTAAAGACATATAAATGCGGAAACCCGCACTCTTATTTAAGTTTCGATTCGTTAAAATTGGTTAAATTGTGGTTTCCTCTCCCCTCAAAAAGCTCTTTTTTCTATCTTTATGCCCTTAATCTCCCGAAAACGTAAAACCACTATAACCACATGGAAAAATTAAACACCTATCTTGAGGCCAACAAACAGCGCTTCCTTGATGAATTGTTCGGACTGATTCGTATTCCTTCAATCAGTTCAATATCAGATCATAAACCTGATATGCTCAGAGCTGCTGAGTACTGGAAAGAAGCTATACTGAAAGCCGGTGCCGACAAGGCTGAAATCATTGCTACTGCAGGAAACCCCGTAGTTTATGGCGAAAAGATAATTGACCCTTCAAAACCTACAGTGCTGGTTTATGGCCATTATGATGTAATGCCGGTTGACCCTCTGAATCTCTGGAATTCGCCTCCGTTTGAGCCCGAAATCAGGGATGGCAAAATTTATGCCCGTGGTGCCGACGATGATAAAGGTCAGGCATTTATGCATGCCAAGGCGTTTGAAGCCATGGTTCAAACCGGAACACTACCCTGTAATGTAAAGTTTATGATTGAAGGTGAAGAAGAAATAGGCTCACCCAATCTGGAAAAATTCTGTGCCGACCATAAAGAAATGCTGCAGGCTGACATCATTCTGGTTTCTGATACAGGTATGATTGCTCAGGATATTCCTTCAATAACTGTCGGTCTTCGCGGTCTTGCTTACCTCGAAGTGGAAGTAACCGGTCCCAACCGCGACCTGCATTCAGGTCTTTTCGGGGGTGCTGTGGCCAATCCAATCAATGTTCTTTCGAAAATGATTGCTTCGCTTACCGATGAAAAAGGCCGCATTACTGTTGCCGGATTCTATGATAAGGTGCAGGATCTTACAGCCGAAGAACGCGCCGAAATGGCCAAAGCTCCTTTTAATCTCGATGAATATAAAAAGGCCATTGATATTGCCGAAGTGTGGGGCGAAGAAGGATATTCTACCATTGAGCGTACGGGAATAAGGCCAACACTGGATGTTTGCGGAATCTGGGGTGGCTATACCGGCGAAGGTGCCAAGACTGTTCTTCCTTCAAAAGCCTACGCCAAGATTTCTATGCGTCTGGTGCCCGATCAGGATCATCACGAAATTTCTGAATTGTTTGAGAAACATTTCCTTAGCATTGCACCTCCCTATGTAAAAGTAAAGGTAACCAATCTGCATGGCGGCCAGGGTTATGTTTCGCCAACCAATACCAAAGCCTATCAGGCAGCCAGCAAAGCCTACGAAACTACTTTCGGTAAAAAACCTGTGCCCACCCGCAGCGGCGGAAGTATTCCCATCATCTCTACTTTTGAAAGGGTACTGGGTATAAAATCAATTCTCATGGGATTTGGCCTTGAATCAGACGCCATTCACTCTCCCAATGAAAATTACCCGCTCTTCAATTTCTACAAAGGAATTGAAACCATCCCTTACTTTTATAAGTTTTATTGCGAATAAAGTCTCTTAAACCTGATAAATGAAAAGCCTTCTCACGATTCCGGGAAGGCTTTTCTTATGTAAATCATTTCATTTTTCCCTGCAGATTCTGCGAGATTAAAAATTACATTATGGAATGTAAAACTTCCCTGAAAAACCATCTCCTGATGCTCCGGTAAATCTGAACAGATAAATGCCCGATGCCAGAAAATCAAACGGGATGGATCTGCCTTCCACTGAAAAAACAGACTCTCTGGCAACCAGTCTTCCGTCTGAGCTGATAATACTGATTTCACCATTACCGGGCAAATTCGTCAGAACCATGGACATGTTTTCAATTCTCCAGTGAATGACTTTATCTGTTTGAGCAACTTCTTCAAAACTCAGCTCTTTTTCAATGTTTAGCATTATTTCATCTACCCAAAGGCGGTACATCAGTCCACTCGGGTGAAGACCATCGCCGGCAATAAGTGCAGGGTTTGCCAATCCTCCCCTCGAAATGGGGGTTATGTCAATGTAAGCCACATTATATGACTCTGTGATGTTGCGGTTTACCTGATTAAACGCATCAATCTGCTGGCTGATGAGAGGGTTGCCGTTTCCAAATGGTGTATATGCGTAGTCAGGAATGGAAAGTACAAATACCTTGCTGTGGTTGTATCCCGCCAATGCAATGGCTTGATTGAGCAGATCTTCGAACTGCGGTCCGTATGCCTGTGTGGTTCCTCCCTGATACTGATTATTCACTCCGATTAACAGCGAAACCAGATTAAATCCGTTAAGCGGAAGCTGTTGATTGATGGCATTTTTCAAATTGTCGGTTCTCCAGCCTGTTTGAGCTATGATTTTAAGCTCGCCTGTTGCAAATCCTGCCTCTTGAAGGGCCTGCATCAGTTGGGCCGGCCATCTTTCGTTTACACCAACGCCCTGGCCTATTGTGTAAGAATCGCCCAATGCAAGCAGATTGACTGGTTCAGAAACTTTAATGGTTTGGCCAAAGCTCCAGTAGGCAAATAGTAAAATGGCTGATATAGAGAGAAGTATCTTCATGGTTTGTTTTCTGTTTCAACAAAACCAAGAAGGTTTGGTTCAAATACCAACAACAGGTCTGATATGAGATTTCCCTTATTTTACAAACTTTGAAGAGAGCAGCAGCCCTTCGCTGTTAAGGTGCAGAATATAAATCCCCGGAAGTAGCTTTTGAGTGCCGATTTCGGAATTACTAACACTGACAGTATGCTCAGAAATTAGTTTGCCGTCTGCCGAAACGATTGAAAGTTTTGATGGTTTTTCCGGAAGATTGTTAAGTATAATTCTGTCGCCAAGCACATTAAAATCAATTTTCCGGTGTTCATTTGTTTTGACATCAGTCCCGAGCACGGTAAAGCTGCCTTCCTGCGAAAAGGCTGAACCTTCATAAGCCTGATCAATGGCCTGAACCCTGAAATAATAATCGCCGGGTTGCAGATTGCGGAATACCAGAAAGTCATTTTGCCCGGCATTTCCTGTTGATGAAGTATGCCTTTTGCCTGTTTGTGCATCTGACATGGGTGAAATTACATTGATACTTCCGGGGTTATTGCCCATCATTACATTGTAAGTAATGCTGTTTTGCGGACTTTGGGCATCGGTAGAACGTGCCCAGCTGATCACTGCATAGTCGCCGGCAACATAAGTGTAAAGATTGTCGGGAACAGTAGGAGGGGTGTTTTGTTGAAAGCTATTGGTAATTAAGTCATTCCTGTAAAATTTTGTGGTATGGATTCCTGAAATGCCGGTAAGAATCAGGTCTATATCCCCATCATTGTCGTAATCTCCCCATGCTGAGGCTGCTCTTTCGGCAAAAGCGAGCCCGGCGGGGAATTCAGAAAAACTGCCTATCCCATTATTGGTGTAAAGTCTGGTGGATGCATTGCCACAACCTGCATTCTGGCCTGCTACCATAATATCGAGATCACCGTCGTTGTCGTAATCTATCCAGTTTGCGGGGCCCAGTGCTGTACCAACCAGCCCTGCATTGGCAAAGCTGAAGGTTTTGTCGCCATTGTTACGGTAAACATACGAAACCGGAATTAAAGAAGCATCCTTGCCGGTAATGAGAATATCAAGGTTACCGTCGTTGTCGGCATCGCCCCATTGTGCATCTCCGCCAACAGCGCCTTCAATCTGGGTTTCCAGCAGGTTAAAAATTCCCTGATCGTTGATGTAGATATATGCTTCACCAACTGATCCGGCATCGCCTGACATGAGCAGGTCGGGATCGCCGTCATTGTCGGCATCACCCCAGGCAAGTGAAGGAGTGTTCATTCCCACCAGTCCGGCTTCAACCAGGGCAAAGGTTCCGTCTCCGTTGTTTGAATAAAGTTTTGTTTGCCAGTTTCCTGAAATAACCAGATCAGGAAAACCGTCGCTGTTGTAGTCGGCCCAGGCCAGGTCGCTGCCTGCACCTGCATTATAAAAACCTGCAGGCATCAACTCAAACTGAAAATTTCCCAGGTTGCGGTAAAGGAATGTCTTGCTACCTTCCAGATTAACACCGGTGATAACAAAATCCTGAAATCCGTCAAGGTCATAATCTGCAATGGCAAGTGCACAATTTTCGAGCGGAATTATTCCGGTTTCAATGTGGGTGAACAATCCGGCATCATTGCGAAAAACGGCTGCATATGGATTATAGTTGATGTCTTGCCCGCTGATAATTACATCCAGATCGTGATCATTGTCGAAATCGGCGAAAGCTACAGCTCCGCGGCCAATCCCCGGAAGTCCGGAAACTGTATTTACAAAAGGTTGGGCAAATAAGGTTGCTGAAGCCAGCAGCGAAAGAAGTATTGCAGTGTAAAATTGCTTCATGATTTTGCTTTTTCGGCTGTGAAATTACAATAAACTGCTGATATATGCAGGAAAATGAATGTAAGTTTTGGCTGAAATTATTAAAAAAAGGCTGCACTTGCGTGTGCAGCCTTTTTCAGTAAGCCGGTTTGGTTTATTTACGGGCTTTAAACTCGGCAAGTCCGCTGTCGAGGAATTCCAGGAAATTTTCAACATTCAGGTCGTAGGCTTTGGGTGGCACCAGCGTATTGCCTTTTGTGTCCAGCAGAACATAATAGGGTTGTGCATTTACATTGAACCTGCTGATCTGAAAGTCGGCGTATTTCTTGCCTATGGTTTTCTTAACCTTGCCATCGTAAGTTGATGTAATCCATTCTGATTCTGGCAGTTGAGTTTTGTCATCAACATACAAGGCGACAATCACAAACTCTTCGCGCAGTTTTTTCAGAACTCTGGGGTCGGCCCACACCCGGGCTTCCATTTCACGGCAATTTACACAACCGTGTCCTGTAAAGTCAATAAACACTGGCTTGTTTTGTTTTGCGGCACAGGCTAATCCCTGCTCATAATCGAAATAACCTTCCAATCCATGCGGCAGGTGCAGCAATTCACCGTGTTTGGGTTTGTCGCACAATCCGGTGGGTGTTTCTGATCCGGAACCACCGCCTGAGCCAAACACCTGAACATTGTCTCGTACGATTTTATTCAGATCAAAATCATGGGTAGCCTGTGGGGGCAGATATCCCGAAAGTGCCTGCAGCGGAGCGCCGAACATACCGGGAATCATGTATATTACAAAAGTAAATGTAATGATGGCCAGTGTTAAGCGGGGAACTCCAATGTATTTAAGATCGCTGTCGTGCGAAAATTTGAGTTTTCCGAGCAGATAAAATCCCATCAGGGTAAAAATTACAATCCAGAAGGCAAGGTATATTTCGCGGTCGAGGATTCCCCAATGATAAGTTTGGTCGGCAATGCTGAGGAACTTTAACCCCAGTGCAATTTCTATAAAGCCAAGCACCACTTTGACTGAGTTGAGCCATCCGCCTGACTTTGGCATGTTGTTGAGCCATCTCGGGAAGAAGGCAAACAAGGTAAATGGCAGGGCAAATGCAAGTGAAAATCCAAGCATTCCAACGATGGGCTCAAGTACCTGTCCGCTGGCCGATGCTACCAGAATTGCGCCAACTATTGGCCCGGTGCAGGAGAATGAAACCAGCACCAGCGTAAATGCCATGAAGAAAGACCCCAGAATTCCGCCTTTGTCAGCCTGAGCATCTGATTTGTTTACCAACCAGCTGGGTAGCGTTATCTCGAACATCCCCAGGAAGGAGGCTGCAAAAAACATAAAAATCAGGAAGAAAAGCACATTGGGCAGCCAGTGTGTGCTCAGGAAGTTGGCAAAATTTGCCCCCAGTGTTATGGCTACAACAGTTCCGATAACGGTGTAAATGAATATAATGGATACACCATAAGTAAGTGCCTGAAACTTGGCTTTTACCTTGTCTTTTTCTTTTAAAAAGAAGGTAACAGTCATGGGAATCATCGGAAATACACAGGGGGTGAGTATCGCTGCAAGTCCTGCCAGAAATGAGAAAAAGAAAAGTGTCCAGAGTGAGGAATGTTCGTCTAACCCGCCGCTGTCGGCTGTTTTGATTTCTCCGGCGGAAGCCGTGGTGTCTTGTTGCGAAACTGCTGCCGAATCAGGAACCACCTCGGTGAGTGTATCCTTGGGTTGCACAGTTTCTTCAACTGCTGCAGTTTTGCCAGCTTCGGGATTGCCCTTTACATTAAACACGAAATCCACTTCATCGGGAGGAAGGCAGCGGCTGTCGTCGCAGCACATAAATTCTATTACGCCTTTTACCTGAAAGTCTTTTTCGCTGAGTACTTCAATGGTTTGTGTAAATACAGCCTTGTCGGCAAAATATTTCACAACCATATCGAAGTTTTTATCGAATTCTTCCTTGGCTTTGGGCTCTTTAACCTTGCCCTTTAGCTTATAGGCAGGGCTTTTTTCAAAAGTAAAAGAGGTAGGTACCGGGCCATCGGGAGGAATATCCTGCGAATAGAGATGCCAGGTTGGGTCGATGGTAGCTGTAAAAAGCAGCTGAACCTCTGATGCCGAAACCTGTTTGGTGCTGAAACTCCATTTTACCGGAGTTAAAATCTGTGCTCCGGCAGTATATGCCTGCAATGCAACAAACAATACAGCCAGAAGCAACTTTTGGTAGTGTTTCATTAATCGGGTTTTTATGATGAATACTTCAGTGAATTCATGATTAATCGAGCAGCTCAATCTGTACAATGGATTCGGTTTCGGGCTGAATCCTGAATAAATTGCTGATGCGATGGCCAACAACCCAGGCTATTTCGTTGCCCGAAATCAACAGCCATGCATTTTCTTTTTCAACAATCGAAAATTTATTGTCAATAAAAAAGTCGCTCAGCTTTTTGTTGTTATTCATCCCGTAGGGAACAAAGGTGTCGCCTTCTTTCCATTTGCGAAGCCTGAGCGGCCAGGAAATTTTTGAGGCATCCAGCATGGCTATCAATCCGCTTTTGTTAATGCGCAGTGTGTTGCTGTTTGGTATAACCGATATTCTGAGCGGAATGGGTTTTTTAAGTTCTATGGTTCCTTCTTCAAGAATAATTTCTCCTGAAGGCTGCATTCCGCTTGGACCGGATTCAGTTATTAACAGAAACTCTCTGTCCTTGATCAGTCTGTGTGTCGGAGAAAAATACTGATTTCCTGAGATTTCGTCAAGTCCGGCTGCTACTTCGTCAGAAACACTGCGATTAAAGCCATAAGGTTCAAGCAGTTCGTAAAGATAGGTCTCTGTGGGAGTAAGCTTTTTTAATGCAGCAATATTCAGTTTAACTATACCGTCATCTATTTTAATAACCATGTCGCGGATATCGTGCAGATGATTGCTCAGCATTTTTTCCGATTCTCTGAGCCTGTCAATGGTAAAGGTGATGGTTTTTCTGAATTCAGGATTTATCTCGGCTAGCAAAGGCATAAGGTCGTGCCTGAGCTTGTTGCGCAAATATTTGGTGGAGCGGTTCGAACTGTCTTCGCGAAAGGCAATGGCTTCGTCGCCTGCAAATTCTTCTATCTGTCTTCTGAAAGCAAACATCAGAGGGTGAACTACTTTGGTGCGGTTGGGCATGATTCCGTGCAGACCGCTGATTCCTGTACCTCTGAGCAGATTGATAAAAAAGGTTTCAATCTGATCGTCGAGATGATGGGCTGTGGCAAGGGTTTTAAATCCTTCAGCAGCCAGCAATTCGTCAAACCATTCGTAACGGAGCGTGCGGGCAGCCATTTGTACCGAGATTTTGTTGAATCCGGCATATTCGCGGGTTTTAAAATGCTTCACAAAGCATGGCACACCATACGCTTCAGCGATGGATACCACAAACTTCTCGTCCTGATTGGACTCTGCACCTCTCAACCCAAAATTACAATGGGCTATGGCGAAATTAAATCCGGCTCTGTGAAAAAGCTCGGCCAGTACCATGGAGTCGATTCCACCGCTTACTGCGATGAGGATTTTGTCAGTTTCGTCAAACAGACCAAATTCCGAGATGTATTGTCTGAACTGTGATAGCATAGCGCAAAATTAAAAAAAGAAAGTGATTCTCAACCGCTAAAGTTCATTCTCAAATCAAGAATTTAACATATTTTATTAAGTAATTGTTTCTATGAATTTTAAAGAGTGGTAAACTCTGATTTTCAATGTCATTATAACTGGATTCAGGCAGCTGACTTTGTATTTTTTGGCTGAGGAAGGGATTTTATTTTAAAAATCATTCATAATCAGGTATGATGTTGTTTAAGATATCATTATATTTGTAATGATAAAAGGCTGGTATTATGCGAACATTAAGAGTATTTATAGTTGTACTTTTGCTCTGCGGATTCATTTCAACTGCCAGATCACAGTACTTTAAGGTTGACAGCAGCTTCTACAGTGTTTCACTGAAAGAAAAGCGAAATGTAACCCTCTTTTTACCTGATACATATTTTCAGGAGAACGATGTCCATTACCCGGTAATTTATTTTCTGCATGGCTGGGGAGGCAATCATAATTCGCTGAATGACAGACTGGAGTGGTTAAACTATCTGTTGGGCTCAGGAATGATTCAACCTACAATAATTGTTTGTGCCGATAACAGCGATGAGCCTTTTGGATCGGGAGTTTATGTAAATTCTTCGCTTACCGGGAATTTTGAAGATTACAACATCAACGACCTGATTCCCTGGGTTGAGAGCAAGTTCAGGGCAATATCACATAAAAATGCAAGAGGGATGCTGGGGCAATCGCTGGGCGGTTTTGGTGCGCTGCGGTACGGAATTCTGCATAAAGATATGATCAGGGCGGTGGCTTCGCACGGCGCTCAGGTCAATACCGCCATATGGTTGCCGATGATCGGGCAGATGCTGATGTTCGAAAATTCAGGGCCGCCTTACTTTTATGATTTTTACGGTTTTAACAACGACTTACCTTTTGGTGCTGCAGGTTTTTTTACCCGAAGTCTGTTTCTGGCAGCCAGCGGTTTTTCACCCGACCCCAATTCCCAGCAAAATTACATCAACCCGCAAATTGTGCAGTTCCCTTACAACCAATATGCTCAAATCATTGATAGTATTTATGACAAATGGATGGATTACAACATAACCTCCATGGTAAATACCCTAACCCCGGCCGATAGTGTTGGAATCCTGGTTGGTTGCGGACTTTATGATGAAACCCTGGCATATCTCCCGAATCTCAGTTTGTCAAATGCACTAAACACCCAGGGAATAGCACATGAGTTATACGTTCACAAGGCTGGACACGTAATGCCGGATTCATATTTTACCCACGCTGTAATTTTCCTTGATTCGCTGCTTATGGATCCCGATTTTTATACAGCGAACGAACGAAAGCCATTGGAATCCCACTTTCAGGTTTATCCTAACCCGGCCGGGAAATATGTTCATATCGGATTTGATAATCCGGCAAGTGGTAAGATTGATGTAAATATTTATGACCTGAAAGGCTCCTTAGTCCAGCAACTAAATGCAGGTAGATTCCCCAAAGGATATCAAACCCTAACTTTGGAGCTGGCTGGTTGTAAACCGGGAGCATACCTGCTGAATCTGCTGACGCCAGAAATTAACTTCCACAGCAAACTGATTGTGCATTAAGAGTTTGATATTTTTATTGACACTTTGGATTCAAAAAAATACGCCGGTTTTGCCAGCGTATTTTTTTGCAATTTTTTGGAATAATGGTTTGCTGTTAGATTCCTTTAGATTTACTCAATAGCAGAAAACAATTGTTTCAAATGCTTTCGGTTCGTTTCATTGAGCGGGTTTCTTGCTGCGGGTGTATATAGAAACTCAATTGTAGGGGCATACACCTCGTTGATTTTACCGCGCACCATTTTCATGGTTGAGTTGAGCATAAGGTTCTTTTCGGTAAATGGTTCCGGAAGAATTACAAAACAGGCCGGAAGCCAGCGCTCGGGAAAAATCCCCGCATGACGGCCCTTGCCCTTGTATGCATCTATCTCATGTTCAATGGTTTTGATGGCAAGGTCTATTCCTTCGTCGGAAAGAGGGTCGGCCCCATGTTTTTTTACATGACTCTTAAGCGCAGCTGCATTTGGCACAAAAACGCCCACTGTGTAAGGATCCTGATTGTTGTGCAACATGCACTGGTCTATAATTTTTGAGTTGTCAACCAGAGCTTCTTCAATACCTTCGGGGCTGTATTTTTCTCCGTCGCTGCCAATCAGAAGGCTCTTAAATCTGCCTTTAACTACCAGAAAATCATCCTCATCCATATACCCCAGATCGCCGGTAAACAGCCATCCGTTGCGAATGGTATCGGCCGTTGCTTCAGGGTTTCTCCAGTAACCGGCCATAACGTTTCCGCCTTTGATTACAATTTCGCCCGGTTGACCTTTAGGAAGTTCGTTGCCTTCGGTGTCGCATATCTTCAATCCCAAAGGTTTGACCAATTTACCCGAAGTTCCCAGTTTAAGGTACTTTAATGAGTTGGATGAAATAACCGGGGAAGCTTCTGATAGACCGTAGCCCTGGCAAACCGGAATTCCTATGGCAAGGAAAAATCTTTGTAACTCAACATCAAGCAGTGCGCCGCCACCAATGAAAAATTTCAGTTCTCCGCCAAACCCCTCGCGAACTTTGCTGAACAAAATTTTATCGAAGAGTGCAACCAAAGGCTTCAGCAGCATTCTGAAACCTTTGCCCCGGTTAATGCCAATTCCATTGTATGCATAAGCAATTCCAATGCCTGTGTTAAAAAGTATGGTAGCTATTTTGCCTTTGGCGGCAATCCCGTTTTCAATGTTCTTTCTGAAGTTTTTCGAGAGTGCGGGCACACTCATCAGCAGGTTGGGCTTGATTTCCTTGATATTTCCGGGAATATTGCGAATGGTTTCATTGGCAGATTTTCCGGTTTGAACCGAAGCAACTCCGGCGCCCTTGGCCATAAAGCAATACAGACAGGCAGTGTGAGCAAAACAATGGTCCCAGGGTAAAATGGCCAGCGTACGATAAGAGTCCGGAATGTCCATCAGCGTAAGCGATTGCTCAACATTGGCGATGTAATTCCCGTGCGAAATCATTACACCTTTTGGGTCGGAAGTTGTTCCTGATGTATAGGTGATGTTCGCAATGGTTTCGGGTGTCACCTGTTTGGCTGCATCATCAACTATTCCTGGATTTTGAGCCAGGAACTCAACTCCCGAAGCACATATGTCCGAAAAAAAGTAGTCATTCTCATCCTTTTCCGATCTGTCGTCAAGAAGTATCAAGTGTTTAAGCTGACTGAGCTGTGATCGGATTTCCCTGACTTTTGCTACCTGACTTTCAGAAACAACGGCAATTTTTGCTCCGCTGTGCTCAATTCTGAAAGCAATTTCGGCCGGTGAAAGCTTAACCGAAAGTGGCACGCTACAGCACCCGGTATGCAACATTCCCAGTTCCGATATTATCCAGTAGTCCCTTCCTTCTGACAATAAGGCGATTCTGTCTCCGGGTTCAACGCCCAGTTTTAGAAGTCCGGCAGCAAATTCATGTACTTTTTGCCGGGTTTGCGCATAAGTAAACGGATGCCAGTCTCCATCGCGTTTTTCATAAAGATAAGGGTTGCCCGGAAACTTTTCGGCTGCATTGTTCAGAAGGTCAATGAGAGTGCGCATAAAACAGATTTGCTTTTTTTTGATAGCAAAGTTAAAAGGTTAATTGACAAATCCAATCCGGCCATAAAATACATATTCATATTTTTTGATATAATAGGAGGGATTGCTTAATCCGGTTATGTACTCAATTCTTCTTTAAACAATTGCTCAGCGCAATTTAGCTCCCTCGCTTTCGCTGCACTAGTGCGGGGTGCGCCTTCGGTCGGTTGCAATTCCGCTCCTGTAATTCCCTTAATCATTGTAAAACCTTTCCCTGCCCAAAACATTGGCAGGATATTGTCTTTCCTATGTCTGAATCAATTATTTTTAAACTGCACTAAACTTTGAAACCTCTTTAAGCTGAGTATAATATAGTAAAACAGCCCGGTTTTTTTCTTTTTTCAGAATAATAATTGTCCGGCTCAATATTTGTAGTTCATCTCTCGTTAACTTTGCATTAGTTTATCATGAATGATTTTTCATTAAAAAATTGAAATATGGCTCGCAAATTCTTTCGGATTTTTGCATTTTTTATGCTCATTTCCAGTGTAATGATTTCCTGTGTCCCCGAGGAAGACCTTGATCCTGATGCAGATGATGTGCGCGATAAATTCATTGGTTCGTGGCGCTTTACCGAAACTCAGGTAAGCCGGGGCATTGATGGTATCAGCTATACCGTTACCATTTCATATGATGCCGGCAATAGTTCGCAGGTACTGCTGAAAAATTTTGCACAGGCTGGCGGACAGTTTTCGGCCTATGGCATTGTAACCAATAATCGAATTACAGTTCCGACTCAGGAACTCTCTCCGGGCTTTACAGTCAGCGGATCGGGAACCATGTCGAGCCTTTCTTCCATGGATTGGGAGTACACCATTATTGCCGGCAGTGATATGGAATCGTATACTGCTGTTGCTTCAAAATAACTTATTACATCACATGAGAAATAAAAAACGGCTGCCCGGGCAGCCGTTTTTTATTAATTGTTTTTTACACTATCAGCTGGTGGCGACTTCATGTTATTAATACTGTCTTTTTCGCGGGTAATGATTTGCATTACTTCATCCATCATTCGCTCAAAATTGTCAAGCTTTTTCTGATAAAATGCCAGGCTGTTTTTGAACTGAGCCGGAGTAACCTGATGATAGATGTATAACGAATCAAATGCCCTGGATTTGAGCCTGGTAAGGCTGTCACCACTTATTTTGGTCTGTTTGAACCGCAAGCCCGCTTCAGTAATTTCAATATCGGCCATCAGTCTTACCATTTTTTCCTGAGGAATAATGTCCTGATCGTTCAACTGTTTGCCTTTCATATTGCAGGCAGAGAGCAGCACAATTCCAAACAATAAGAAAAACAGCCGTTTCTTGCTCATGGCGTCCTCCCACGCTGATGCCCCCGCTGAAATCCCCATTTGCTACCTTATGGGCCAGTTGCACTGCCTGTGCGATGGGCTGCGTAATAGAGCGGGCAATCGCCTTGGCCACTACAAACCCCAGGAATAAACTCACGCCGGCCAGCACCAGCATCAGGCTGCGACTGCTTTGAATGTGCTGCCGGATCTCCATGCTTTGAGCCTCCAGGCGAGAATTCTGCCGTTCTGCCAACACGGAAATCGAGGCTTGTAGGGCCGTAATCGCGGGTAAGGTTTCACGCTTCATCAAGCCTGCGGCCTGATCATGCAGCCCCAGGGAAACAAGTTCAGCCACGCGGGTAAACGAAGTGACAT
>JANJXJ010000013.1 GCA_024709105.1 Lentimicrobium sp.
AATTATATTTTGACTCATTATCATTTCCCAATCAAAATTTATGAAAACATCAAAACGATAAAAATTAATCAAGATTTCGCCGTTGATTTTGCTATCGAAGGAAGCGGAATTGCGGTGAAGAAAAACGAAATAGCTAGTCTAATATTAATTTGCGAACTTGAAACTGAAGCCGGATCTAGACTTATTGAAGTGGATAAAAGAGAATTCGGATTAATAAATCAAAACTATGTTTACACTGAAAGCTATTACAATGAATCGTATGCCATAGCTAGCACATTTTACTTTTTAAGTTGGTCTGATAAGAACAATTTGACAGAAATCAAAAATGAAATGGTTAAAAACATAGACAGATTACTTTTAATTGAAAACAATGAACTATCAATAAATAAATATATAGAAAAGAAGAGGGTTGAACTAATTGAAAAAGGAATTGTACTTTTTCGCTATGACGGAGCAGTATGAAATCAAAAGCGGTGCATAAAATCACCTATATCCAATAGCCTGTGAAAGAACAACTTGAAACAGCTTATCCCGCAAAAAGATTGCACCTTTGGACAGTGACGAAGCTCGCAAAACAGTGATTGGGCATAGCTGAGGCACGTTAGCGGTAAGTTTAGTGAAACCTCAGATAATCAGGATGCATTTTATTTACCTCTTTTGGCTGTTCAACTACATCTTTAAAAAAGACAGAGTTAAAAGCGACACCCGGAAACTCCTGTAAATAAACATCAGTATGGCATCCACTCACTTTCGTTCTTTCAACAGTATATACATTTCCGATAGTCAAGTACTTTTTAGCCACTTCTTGATGATGCTCATAACCACAAGAAAAATTTTTGACACGAATTTTGTGTCCCTTCAATGCATAAATGTTCATAATAAAAACGGACTGCTAACATTGGTTTTACGCAAGGGGGGGTAGCATTTAAACCCATCTTGTGTGCTTTTATAAATCTTTTGCTCATTTTGAAACTTTTATGTTATTTAACCCTACTTGCGTAAAGAAAAAACATTGTTTGTCCATAATATAACGGCAAGTCAGTAAAGCTTCTATAGAGCATTTAGTAGAAAAAAGAATTAAATATTTGAAATGGAAAGATTATCTTTGACAATGCAAAACAAAAAAACCGGCTTCTTCAACTGCATAAAAAACTGGGAGAGGAATCGCCAGGACCATGATGCAAAGATATTACCTTTATGGAAAACATTTCAAAACCTGAGCGAAATTATTCAGGGATATTCAAGGAATTGAGTGGCTAAATAAGGATTTATTGAAATGGATTGTTGAATTAAATCACGTTGAAGAAACCATTTCAAAATTCAGAAAAACAGTTGATTGATGAGAATAACTACGGTCTATTACAAAAGGTGCAGAAAATGCGGGCAGATTACGTAACTTTCTTTCTGCCATGTGGGACAATTATGGGCTTCGAAAGCCACAGCCGTTATAAACTCAAACGTTTAACAACATTTTTAAAGATTAAAAAATGAATTTCACAAGACATAAAAAATTCCCACTGTTATTTGTTTTAATAACAGTTTTATTTTTTTATTTCTTATTTTTTTTCTCATTGGCAAAATCAAATGCACAAAGAATCAGAGGTGAACTCGGGAAACTTTACCTTACAGAGATGAACATGGATACAATTGTTTCAGTTAAAAATGGAGGAACGGGTGATTTTACCAAATATAGAACAATCAAATACTTTAAAACTTCTGACGATGACAAATATTATCCGTTTGTTTTAGAATTATTTGATGCAAGTATTAAGCCTGCTATTGGTGATATTATATCAAAGGACAGTATTTCAACAAAATTTATTTTATCCAGGAATGGTAAAATAATAGAATCAGAATTCGAAAAAGTAAAGCCTCTCTCAGAACATATGGATTTTATCACATTGTTATTTATGCCAATTACAATTTTGATAGTAATAATTATATATCTGTCAATACCTCAAGAAGAACTGGAAAAAATTTTAAAATTTAAATAGCCCTGGTCAACAAAGGGGGATATTTGATTCTGGTTTGAAGCCACTCAGTGAGCTGATTACGGCCCATTGGCACTCTCCTGCAACTAAAACCTCATTTATCCTGTTTAAATCCCGGTTCATCCCATTAAAACATTCATTCATCGAATATCGTTTTAATTCGTAGCTCAGACTTTTGACATTTGCACCTTCTAATCAACTAAAAACCAAAACTATGCAAACCATACTAGGCGCAAGCGGTGTAATAGGCCGGGGACTTGCCCGCGAGCTTACCGCTTACACAGATCAAATCAGGGTTGTTGGCCGAAATCCCGTAAAGGTAAATCCCGGGGATCAGATTTTGAAAGCAGACCTCACCCTGCTGTCCGAAACCGATAAAGCCGTTGCCGGGTCAGAGGTGGTTTACCTTACCGCCGGCATCGAGTACAAAGCAACTGCCTGGCAGCAACAGTGGCCGGTTATTATGCGCAATGTGATTGAAAGCTGTAAAAAACACGGAGCCAGACTGGTTTTCTTTGACAATGTGTATATGTACGACAGGGATTTTCTTGATCACATGACCGAGGAAACGCCCATCCGCCCCAGCAGCAAAAAGGGGGAGGTGCGTGCCAAAATTGCCGCTATGCTCATGGATGAAGTAAAAGCAGGAAACCTGAATGCCTTGATCGCCAGATCAGCAGATTTTATAGGGCCGGGCAACAGTATTCTGATAGAGCTTGTTTACAATAATTACATCAAAGGTAAAAAGGCAAACTGGTTTTCAGATGCCGGCAAAATCCATAGCTTCACCGATACCACCGATGCAGCCCGGGGCACTGCCATGCTTGGGAATACTCCAGAAGCGTACAACCAGATATGGCACCTTCCTACCTCTGCAGAAAAACTCACCGGGAAAGAGTGGATAAACCTTTTTGCGCAGGAAATGAAAGTAAAACCGGCATACAGCACCATGCCCGGTTTTATGCTCAGCGTTTTGGGAATCTTTATCCCCATTCTGAAAGAGGTAAAAGAAATGACCTATCAGTATGACAGAGATTACTTTTTCGACAGTACTAAGTTCAACTCGTATTTTGGATATGTACCTTCCAAAACCGGCGATAGTGTAAAATCGCTGGTAAAAACTTTGCAGGGCAGATAAAGCAATTATTTGATCAGGTCGTAACCCTCTTTTGCCGAACTGTCGCCCGGTTTGTTTAAAAGTGCTTTGCCAAAAAGCACTTTTGCTTCGCGCATTTTACCCATTTTATAATTGGTCCATGCAAACATATGCAGGGCATCGTAATCAAACGGGTACAGGTTGGCTATTTTTTCGAAGTGCTTATAGGCTGTTTGATAGTCTTGTTTTCCATAATATATTGACCCCATCCGGTAGTTGACCGTGTAGTTATTCGGATCAATTTTCAGGATTTCGTTGTAGCGGCCAATTACCTGTGTCCAGTTGCCCAGTGCAGCTGCCGGCATAACAAAACCCAGTCTGGCTTCAATTGACATAGGCATAAGCAGAATGGCTTTATTGTAAAAAGCAATGGACTCAGTAAATAAACCAGCCTGATAATTAAGCCAGCCTAACCTCAGATTGGTTTCGTAAGAAGATTCGTCGTACACCTTCTTAATTACATCAATGGCTTTGGAATACTCTGCATTGGTTTCGTGGGTGTAGCTGTTTTTAAAAGCCTCTTCAAGCAATGTCTGGTTTTGTGAAAACGCAATACCTGAGAAGAATATAATGCCCGTAAGCATTAAAATTGTCCGTTTGCTGATTAAAAATTCCATGAGAAACCTCCTGTTAAACTGATTGTTTGATAGTTGTAAGTGTAAACCTCACCTTTGTCAGGCTCACTGAAATAAAGTTCAGTACCTTGTTTAAAGAACCATTGCCCCCTCAGGTTCAGCTTCAGGTGATCATTTATTGTGTAAATGAAACGCAGTGCATATTTCGACTTTGTTTCATCAAACAGATTATAAAACACCTGAAAATTATTTTCGCCTGTTCCTGAAATATTACCGGTAACAAAAGTTGCTTCAGCCCAAAGCTTACCGGCGAGTTTGCCACCGGCCATCTGGCTGAAATACAGATCGTTTTCAGAATCAGTCATGCGCAGCCCCATCACCGATTGCAGGTAAAGATTCAGGTTCCCCAATGGCCGGTAAAAAAAGGAAAAATTGGCCTGATTTAAGTCGGTGTTGTCAAGTTTTACCGAATAATACCCAACTGACGCCATCCATTTTTTTTGTAAAAAGCTTACTTCACCACCAATGGCATAATCCTGATAGGTATATGAGCCGGGAGGCCCGATATACTGTTGTATTTCAGGATCATCGCTGCTCAAAGGGTTGTCGAGGCTCACATTTACCCATCTTACCACCGGACTGATTTTTATATGGTGCCCCAACACCACCGAAGGAGAAAAGTACAGCTCAGTTTGTTTTACTTTATAGTCACCACTAAGCGAATCAAGTCCGGCAATGTCAACAATTCTTCTTTTGTTAAAATTTGGCAAAGCTGCAGATGCATTTAAAGAAATCCTGCCTTTAACCGGAATGATTATTCCTGACAGAAAATAAAAAGCATTAAGATTGGGATATGCTTCAGAATACAGTCCATCTCCCTGTTGCCTGTTTTTTTCAAATTGCTCGTTGTGGTTTGAAAAAACAGGACCGGTTTCCACGAAAATCACCGGGCCGGCTGTTTTTCCTGTGAAGCTTGATGAAATAAATTCGGGCAATTGATGCAGGAACAATCTTGCTTCTTCGTTCCGGCCACTATAGAGGTATGATTTATATAACAATTCGCTGGCAAAAGCATCCTCAGCATTAAATTCCAATGCCTTTTCAAAGTGTTTTGAAGCTTTTACAAATTTAAAAAGTTCAAAGGCTGCAACTCCGGTTCTTACCCGCATGTAGTAATAGTCATATCCTTTGGCAATGGCTTCCTCGCCGGTAACAAGAAGGCTGTCCCATTTCTGCTCGTTATAAAGTCGGTAGGTGAGAGATTCGTAATTTTTTTCAAACGCTGCCGTTGCTTCATTTCCTCTCAGGCCGGCAGTAAAGACAGTCAGGCAACTTAAAAATACGATGATATGCCGTTTCATATTACGACCGTAAAAAAGAGATGACCGTATTGACTTTTCCGGCTGAAATACTCATCCTTTCCAGTTTTCCGCCATTTGATGAAATAGTGAACCTGTAGCTCATACGGTTATATCCAGCAATTTTTAAATTTACTTCCGAAGCAAGTACCACCCGGTTTCCGTTCAGGTCTTCTTCAATTTCGTGCAAAGTAAGTGAAAATTCAGGTTTGAGAAATATATAAAATGGTGCAACAATGTCTTGAAAAAATAATAAAGGTGAAGAAGCAAAAGACGAAGGCGGAAAGACATCTTTTACCTGAAGGTTGCGATAGCTGCTCAGAGGTATTTTGTAGGCAGCCAGATAAAAGTAGTAAAGCATACTGCTTTGCGGACCCTCGTAGTGAGTAAAGAAGATGAGTGCACCATCAGTAAAGAAATAGGCTTTGGCTCCGGTTTCATCATCACAAAGGTAATGATTTTTGTAGATGTCAACAATCACTTTCCATTCTCCAATATGACCGGGTGCATCTTCGTTGCTGTACCTTATGGTTTGTCCGGGTACAAAATGGAAAGCATCTTTCAGGCTTTGTTCGGTTTCTACATTGCTTACTTTCGCTCCGTTTTCAGGGATTTCATAAATCTTCAGTTCCTGTTTGGCACTATGACAAATAAACTGCGAAACCGGGTAATTGATGGTAGCAGAGCCAATGTGAGGTGTGGCCTGTACCTGAAAATGAAGGTGAGGATAAGGAGAATTGCCAGAGTTTCCACAGGCAGCCAGTATTTGCCCCCGGCTCACCCATGCGCCCTGACTCACTTTGATGCTTCCGCGTTTCAGATGACTCAGCTTGGTATACAGCCATTCGTTGTGCCTGATTACAATTGTATTTCCCCAGTTGTGCTGAATGTTGGTCTCACCAATGGCATTATCCTCTATATGGTCAATGATTTCTTCAATCCAGCCATCGGCAGGGGCAATTACCGGTTTGTTAAAGCAATGAAAATCAGAGGCATCTTTTCCGCCACCTGAAAATTCTTTACCATCCTCCCCGGTTATTACAAAATCCCAGGCATGTTTCCAGTCGGCTTTATGGGTATATTCTCCGTTATGTCCCTGATTTACTGTCCAGATGCCAAAAAACGGAAGTGTAACCGGCACATAGGCTTTGTTCTTGAATCTGTTGCGTGAATTTTCTCCGATATACAGATTTTTTTCAGGCGAAAAATACTGAACAGCTACAGTTTCAGGTTTCAGCAGCATACGTTCCCTGAACTTCATACTGTAAAGGAACAACAATACCACAACATTAAAAGGCAGAGAATAAACCGGAAGCTGCAGGGAGCTGATCAGCTCAGAAAAACCGCTGGTTATGATCGAAATAATTGGAGTTAATAAAATCACCCAAAGCATGGACCATCGCGAGGCAACCATAAAGAAACCTCCGATGGCAATGGCTGTAAGTATGTGATTAAAACCGATATAGCCATAGTTAAGGTCGTTCATATCGGCACCAATAAGCATATAAAACAACCATGCCGAAACAAAGCCCAGCACCGAAAGCAGAAAAGCAATCCTGGAATAAATAAGCAGCCCTGCAGCAATGAGCAGCCCCGCAAAAAGATGGTACTGGAAGAAGATAGCTCCCAGCGATTTAAAATAGGTTTTTACAGCTACGGGCCAGTGAATATCGCCAAACCACTCATAAATACTTACTACAGCAGTGCCACCCGATTCATACATGGAATTCATGGTATAAATGCCCGAATCACCCTGCATAAGTGTAGTATAGTTGCGGGCAGCAAGGGCTGCAATCCAAAGTGCAATCAAAAACGGTAGAGTAAGATAGGGGAGGCCGTATTTTCCGGCAAATCCTTCGAAAGCCAGAGTTAAAAAAAGTGTGGCCAGAGCTACCGATATCAGGAGCAGGTAGAATTGTGGAACAGGTTCAAAAGCAATTCCAAGTCCCAAACCCACTAAGAGGGCGTTAAACCCGTAAAAACCCGATAGTATGTTTGCCCTGTTCAGGCCCATAAGCCATGCAAAGCTGTTTGCGGTAAAGATGGAAATCATGCCGGCTATACCTGCATAAATATCAAAAAATGAAACCAGGACTAAAATCAGGCCGAACCATCGGTTTTTAGAGAAAAAAACCATGGTGTAGCTGTTGATGGTGCTGCGGAAAACCTGATTCAGGATTTTAATGGAATCTGACATGTTGATCAGATAAAGAATAAAGGCAAAGTTTAATCAATAAAGTCTTTCATCCTGGGATCGCTCATAATCGCTTTTTTCAACCTTTCCTTACAATTGTATTTTTTGGTTTTGGCGTAATTTTCCGATCCGTAGCCCATTGTGTCGGCTATATCTTTTGATGAGAATTTCTGGAGCGAAAGCAGCAAAATGCGCTGACAGTCCTTTTCCATGGCATTGAAGTGCTCGCGGTAAATGCGGTACTTCATTTGTTCAGCTTCAGCTGTTTCGGGCGAAGAGGATTCGGGTATGTTGATGAACTTCTCAATCAGGTCGAAATTGGAGGCTCCCTTTCTTTTTACTTTCAACCTCTGCATCCACAAGTTTCGGCTGATAGAGTACATATAGGTAAGAAAAGAGCAGGTAAGGTAAAAATCCTCTTTTTGAACATTTTTGAGAACCACAATCAGCGATTCCTGAAATATGTCTTCGGCATCCTCATCGTTTCCGGTGTTTTTTTTGATGAGGTATTTGATGGTTGGGAAGAATTCCTGATAAACATGCTTGATGATATAATCGCTGTTGAGCTTAAGCCCCTCTACGATCGCCCTGTCGGAAAAGTGTATCATCCAGCCTTTTGTTTATGACAATTCAACTTCACAAAAACATCAGGTGTGCGGTTTTGTTTAAGAAAACCCGCTTTTTATGCCTTTCCGGCTGAAAATTGCCCTGATTGAGATCATAAAAGTATGAAAATTTAACATTCAAAGCCCAAAAAATTTGATTGTTCTGCTTTTTGAGCCTTGAACTCAAGTTATTGTTTCTTTTTTGTCTGATTTTCAGGTCTGATCTGGAATCTGAAATGGTCTTAAAGACGTTTAAGCTTTAATACTGCTGAGATGGCCGGGCAGTTTTTCAAGGCCGGTAATGCTCTCCATCTCTTCATTTTCGCGCACAATGTGTGCATCACCCATCTCATCAATCATTACAACTTTTGGCCTCAGATGAATAAATTGCATCCACTGGGTAAGATTGTAAGCTCCGGTTTGATGTATAACCAGGTGATCTCCCGGGTTAAGCAGCGGCAGGTTAATGCTATCGCGGATGCAGTCAATATTCATGCATAGCGGTCCGTAAAGGGATGTGTCTTCGCGGTATTGCGAAGTTCCCTGCGCTACGGTTATGGAATGCTGATACCAGAAAGAAGTAAAAAGCAGGTTTACACCGGCATCAATAATGGTGGCCCTGCGGCCGGTCGACATTCGTTTGTTCGCGATTACCGATGAAATGATGTAACCGGCTTCGTCAATTAACGCACGCCCGGTCTCCAGAATAAGCATTGGGAGTTCACCAGGGGCAAAATGACTGTTAATCAATGCACTGCTGATTGCTTCGGCATAGTCATTAAAAGATGGATTGGTGTCGCTGCCAGGCAAATAAGATCCTTTCAATGTGTTTTTTGAAGCAAAACCACCTCCAAGATCAATATATTTTAATTTATGATTAAATTTTACCTGAAGTAACCTTGCCAGTTCTGCAAGTTTTGTAGCCGCAACTGCATATGCGTTGGCACTCATAATAAATGTACCAATGTGTGTGTGCAGGCCCATCAGATCAAGCTTACCCGAATGCATGATTTTGTTCAAAGCATCCCAGGCCTGTCCGTTTTCGTAATTAAAGCCAAACCGGTCCCACATCGGATAAATTCCTGTATCCATATTCACCCTTATGGCAACCCTTGGCCTGTGGTCGGCATGTTCCGCAACCTCAATAAGCAGATACAGTTCATCCAGATGATCTATATGAATCAATGATTCGTTGTTGGTTGCCAGCAGAAGCTCTTCGCGGGTTTTGGCAGGCCCGTTAAAAATTATTTTTTTCGGGTCAACGCCATTGGCCAGGGCTTTGTCATATTCAAATCCCGATACAACTTCAGCCCAGGAGCCTTCCTGATGAAAAATATTGCAAACTGCCGACAGATAGTTGGTTTTGTATGACCAGGCAAACTGCACTTTCGGATATCGGGTCGAAAATGCCTTGTACGCCTGCCTGTAAACTGATCGAATTGTTTTTTCAGATAATACAAAAAGCGGCGAGCCATACTTTTCGGCCAGTTCACTTACAGCCATTCCATCAATATGAGTGGTTGGGGCGGGCTCATTTCTCATTCCGAATTTGCCGGGCATACCGGTTTCAAGTCTCAGAATATGCGGGCGTTCATATTTTTGCTTTTCCATGTTTTTCAATTTTTTAAAGTTCTCCTTTTACCGAAAAGTTTTCGAATTCGCTGCGGTCAACAATCATATCCCATGAATAGCGGATAAAAAGTTTTCCTACATCATATTTGTCATATGCCGGGGGATTCTGTCCCAGTGCCAGTAATGTGAGTGCTTCGGGGATGTTTTGTCCTACTCCAACAGCCAGATAAACCCATGCCGGAATTCTGGGATTGATTTCCATAAGGTAGTATTTTCCATCTGATGATTTCATCATTTCGAGTTCAAATCCTCCGCGCCAGCGGGTTTCTGATACGAAACGCCTGGTTATTTCAAGCAATTTGGGGTCATCAATACTTATGCCTGCCCAGGCTTTCCCCTTATCGGTGATGTACTGTTTGCGCATAGGCACAGCCGCAATGGTATTCCCATTTCCATCGCCCAGTCCGGTTACATTGTATTCGGTGCCATGAACATATTTCTGAAGCACGACTGGCAAGCCCCATTTGGCAGCAATTTTATTGAAGTAGGTGCGGGCTTGTTCGGCATTGTAGGCAATAAAAGCATCATACCATTTGCCCTTTACCATCATCGGGAAGTCAAGTGCAGCAATATGTTTCTGAATTTCATACGAATCTGTAACCGGGATACTCTCGGGGACATCCAGTTTGTATTTTTTACCAAATTCCGAAAGATTTACCTTATGCCTCTCCTCAAACTGCTCAAAAGTGGGCAGAAACATACGGATTCCGCTGTCCCTGAGTTTATTTTCCAGTTTCATAAACGAATAGAGCTCGGCATCGAAATTGGGAATTATCACATCAATTTTCTCCTGAGTATGGATGTACATCAGCCGGTCGAACAGAATGTCGGTTCCGGCGGTAGGGTAGGGAATAAGATAGGTTTTATCGGTAACCTCATCCATATAAACCCCGGGTTCGAGCGACTCATAGGCCAGTCCAATGATTCTCACATCAAAAGAAACAGCCTCTCTCAATCCCCTGATTACAGCCACCCCCGGCCCCGGGCTGTCAATAGCATTAAGCCCGGTTACTGCAATGGTATAGCGTGGCTTACTCATCTTTTTCCAGCAAGTTATAGGTTTTTAATATTCCGCTGAAATCATGCAGGTCTTTCTCGAAGGTATGGCGGTCTACCTGAAATTGTTCTGTAAATGCATCTATCACCTGTTCAAGGCTCAGGCCTTCGCGCAGAAGCCTGATTATCTCTGCCCCGGTGGGGTTTACTGTAAAGGACTCACCTGTTCCGGGATTAAACAGAAATCCCGATTCACTTACAGCCAGATTAGGATTGATCTTCATAAACCAAATTTTTAAATAGTGTGGATGAACACTGCTGCAAAATAACGCAGTAATTTCCTCTTAACGTTTACAACTTTCCTTGAAAAGATTATAAAATTATCTTCCAGTTCAGGATGCCGGCTTTGCAGCACAAATGGCTTTAAAGTATGCGGGGTATCAAATGAAAACGGCTTCGCTGAATGTACAACGAAGCCGCATCGGGGTTAAAATCAATATATTAATGCTGCTGTTTGTGTTTATCCGGGTTATGGCAACAGGTTTCTGCTGTGCAGGTCTCGGGTTTTTCCACAACCAGCACTACGCTGTATATGCCGGCATCGGAATCAAGGTCATTGTACCGTTCAATCTCTGCAGGGGTCAGATGTTTTTCAAGCATTTCATCCGG
>JANJXJ010000014.1 GCA_024709105.1 Lentimicrobium sp.
ATCTGCATTCTTAACAATACTCAGCAAGTCAGACGAAATAATCTCATTGAAGATGTTGAAAAGAAAAAGGGTGAGAGACAAAGAGAAAGAAAGGAAGCTGTAAAAGTATTGCTGAAAGAAATGAACAATATTCAGGATGCCGAGAACGATACACTCATTGTTAAGGCAATGGGAAGAACTCCGGATGAGAAATACATCAGCTTCAGCCAAATCTTTAAAACTCATGATGTAATTAATCAGGCCGGTGATTATCTGGTGGTTGATGTAAGCAAGCTGTTTGGAAAATTTGCCGTTTTTCCTGATGATGAAAAAGAACGCAATGTTGATGTTTATATGGACTGCCCCAGGTCTTTGCAGTGGAATATAGAAATCAACATTCCAGATGGTTACTCAGCCGGAAGCCTTGAGGTCTTCAATGATTCCATCAAAAACAGCACAGGAGGCTTTGAGTGTTTTGCCCGGGAAGAATTTGGCAAGGTTGTACTTCAGGCACATAAATACTATCTGCATGATTATGAACCAGTTGAAAACTGGCCTGAATTACTTTCAATGCTTGAGTTTTCAAATAATATATCTCAGCAGAAGATAGTTTTCACTAAAATTTCTGCTGAATAAAGCATGACAGCGTGAAATTCTGACTGCCTGACACCATGTGTGTTTTTAAACAGGATTGTTATTATTCCTGCACATTATTAGGTAGTTAAATTTGTATTATCCATTGATTCAGAACATCTTTTGCTTTCTGATCAATTGCTGAGCTTTTGTTGGTTAGATTATCAACGTTTACAATCACGGTTTCTGCCTTTGCAACGCAGATTCCGTTTTGAAAAAGCATTTGAAAGAATGTAATTGAGCTGTTTCCAGCCCTCAGCACTGCTGTTCCTGTTTCAACGAGCCCCGGCCAGTTTATTTCTTTGAGATATTCCAGTTTCATTGAGGCTATAACAAAGCTGTTTTTACCGGTTATGAAAGGATAATCCGGATTATAAAGTATCTCGACTCTCCCGGTCTCGAGGAAATTTGAAAAAACAGCATTGTTTACATGTCCTTGACGGTCGGTATCTGCATACCTGACTTTGTCGTAGGTGCGAACCGGGAAGTCTGCAAGAGTTAATTCTTTCATGCTCAAAATGTTGTGCCTGATTAAAATGTTAAAGACCTTAAGTGCTGATTAGTGGTAAACAAAACAGCATATTACTCAAAGAGAAATCTCCAATAATTCTGAATTGGCTTCCATGTCTGATAAACAGAAAAATTCAAACTTTTGTTTCCCGGACGAGGAATTGCCGGATTCTCTGGAATATACGCAATTACAGCGATTGAAATAGTTCCCATGACAAAAGAATAGAAATGCTGCCTGTTTTCTTTTACCTGCCAATCACCTTATAATACTCATGAGAAAATGCGTGCTGATGTTTTTCGGCAGCATTCTTGTCGTAGATTATATAGAACTTCTTTAAAGTTTTGAATTGTGATGCATGGCATAGAGCAGCTTCATTTTTTTGCGGCCAGAATGCACTGATATCCAGCGCTGCATCAGGGGCAGGCAATCCGTTGCTGTTTTGCTTTTTGAGCATGGGTGCATAATTCGGGGTGTTGGCCACCAGAAAATCTTCAAGTTTGTCGGTGAGTGTTATCTGAAAAAGATATTCAGGGCGATAAGCAGAGCCATTGTTGTAGGAATTAAACATTTTTTCTGTTTCAATGGCCGATATCAGGTGTTCAGGATGTCCGTATCCTCCGATTTCGCTATCGTAGGTTATGATGATATGTGGCCTGAAAGTTTCTGTTTTTCGTTTGATAATCTGTTGAATGCTGTCCGTTTCATCATACCAGAACTTAATATCATCCTTCATAATATCATCCCATGAATTGTTGATGAGTCCGGCAATTTCCACATCACTTATGCCAAGTGCCTTTGCCGAGCAGTTCAGTTCTTTTGTTCTTGTTTCATCATGCCGGCAGAGAGTAAGCAGATGAACACCGGCACCCTGGCTGCTGAAATAGGCAATGAGTCCGCCCGCAATGGTTTCATCATCAGCATGCGGAAAAACAGCCAGTACCCTGGTGGTATCAGTTATACTAAGAGTTGGAAAAGTCAGTGTTGTGTCCTGATAGCCAGCAATTAGTTCGTAATTGGTTTTTTGAGAACTGCAAGAAGTTGCCAGCGCAATCAGGCCAGAAAGCAATAAAATCAGATACTTCATTTTTTTTTACAATCAAAACGCCAATACATGCAAATTATTGCATATAAACGTTAATGGCAACGTTTCAGGATTTTTAAAATCAGATTTGAATCCGGAATTATCTTCCATCAATCAATAATTTCACGGTTTCTGAAAAAGAATTACCTGAAACCCTGACAATATATACTCCCGCAGCCAGTTTGGTCTCTGGTTTTACTCTCATTTCGCCTGAAGTTTCAACAGCTTTTCCCTCAAAAACCTTTTTGCCATCAGCACAGTAAATCTGTACTATTTTTTGACCGGGTTTGCTGATTCCTTTGATAACAAACAGATTGCCGTTGCCGGGATCTGAGTAAGCAATCAATTGACTGCTTACATTTTCAAAACTGCTGTTTATTGATAAATCAGAATAGTACGCAGAAATTATGGCATCTGTGTTTTCTGTTGCTGTATTGGCTGATCCGCCGAGCAAAATCCTGGCGTACGAGTTTTGAGGGAGCATACAATTTGCAACATCATATTGACTATTGCCTGCCCCCAGTTGATGAATGGCATAACCATTCCCGAATCCAAAGCCTGGATCAGGAGTTCCCCACGGTTCAGCTCTGAGAATCAAAGTGCTGATATTGCCGGAGTTAGAGCTTCCTGCTGCAACTATATAGCCATCGGGTTGTACCATAAGGCATTTAAAAACATTATCTCCGGGTATCTGATAAACCGCAAGACCATAATTTCCGAAATAATTATCCGGGGCTCCGTTTGACTGAAACCTTATTATAGCCGGGTCATCTCCTTCGATTCCTTCAAATCTTCCGCTTACATAAAATCGTCCTAGCAAATCTCTTGAAATAGCAGTTTCCGCGAAAATAATTCCCGAAAGTATCTGCATGCCATCATAAACAGAGATTCCGCCTGTGCCAAATCCCGATACCAGATTTCCATCGGTATTAAGTTGAATTAATGCAATGGCATCATAGTCGTTATGCAGTGCATACGAGGCAATTGTATAAGTGTTGCTGCTGGCGATCATGCCTTTGGGAGCATCCTCTGAATTGTTATTCAGATCAATGATTACTTTTCCTTCCGTGCCGAAACTGTTATCAACTGAGCCATTTGCCAGAAAGCGCATCACCAGTACATCCATATCGGCACCATTTTCATAGGAGCCTGTTATCAGGAATTTATTATTGGAAAGAACTACTGAATTAGCAGTTTCGTAGGCACCTAAATCAACAATAAGAGTGCCTGAGTACCCGAAAAGAGGGTCGGGTTGTCCTTCAGATGTGAATTTAGCCAGCCCGATACTTGTGTTTCCGGCTTCTTCGCTTATGCCGCAAACAAGTATTCTTCCATCTGTAAGTACCACCATGTCATTTACATAACTATTGTCACCTCCGAAATCGAAGTCAACTTTTCCATTGGTGCCAAAGCTGTTGTCAATATTGCCTTCAGTATCTGTTTTCAGCAGAAATCCCCTGGAACCTTCCCATTCTGAGCTGGTTCCGGCCGAAATTATCCCACCGGAGGTAGGTTTCATTGCTGAAATGCTGTTTGACAATCCTGAAATATCAAAAGTTGCAATTCCCTGATTTCCGAAACCTGTATCAAGGTAGCCAGGATGCTGGCCAATGGAAACTAGAGTTGATAAAATGAATGATGAAATACAGAATAGCTTTTTCATGATACGGTTGATTTAAATGATCCACTTTTCAAAGATAATAATGAATTATGGCATTCCAATACTGTTTCAATTATTTTCAATTGATTGTTTGTTATGGATATTACACATTTACAAGTCCTGATATGCTCAGCAGGAGAATACAATACATTCAATCTCCTGGAAAAAGAAAATGAAATGTTGCCATTATCTGACATATGAATGGATTTAAATTTGCTGACAAAAAGTATATTTAACAAATTTTAACGGCCATACCAGAAACCCGTCTTTCAGGCACTGAGTTAAGGATACTCAAGTAAATCAGCATTTTAAGGATTAATAAGGAAATATGGGACAAAAACCGGAAGTTGCAGGATTGAACACCAACTTCATATAATTGTTGGATGATTAAGGCGTTTTTATACTTTTGCTCAACAACTGATTTTTCTCTTAACCCCGTTTTAAATTTTAAGCTGGCCCATATGACGACCAACTCCAAATCTACTGTTTTCAGCCGATTTTTAAATCTTGTTGAAAAGGGAGGCAATGCCTTGCCAAATCCTGCCACATTATTTGCCAGTTTTGCGGTTGGCGTATTAATACTTTCCTGGATTGGAGAAATGATTGGCTGGCGGGCGACTCATCCGGCAACAGGAGAAGTAATACAGGTGCATAATTTGTTGTCGAATGAAGGGTTCAGGCGAATTGTGCTCGAAATGGTCACAAATTACACAGGTTTTGCTCCTCTTGGAATTGTTATGGTTGCTTTGCTTGGCATTGGCATTGCAGAGAGCAGCGGACTGGTGGGTGCCGTTATCCGCTTGCTGGTGTTAAAATCACCCAAAAAACTACTCACGTTTGTCTTGGTTTTTTCAGGAATAGTTTCAAATGTAGCCAGTGACCTGGGTTATGTTCTTCTTATTCCAATGGCAGGTGTTATTTTTCATTCGGTGGGCCGTCATCCGGTTGCCGGAATGGCTGCAGCATTTGCGGGTGTTTCGGGTGGTTTTAGTGCTAATATTTTTATCGGAACAATAGACCCTTTGCTGGCAGGATTGTCTACCGAAGCCGCACGAATTCTTGATCCGGATTATTATGTTATGCCTACAGCCAACTATTATTTTATGGTTGCTTCTACTTTTGTTATTGCCATTGCCGGTACCTGGGTGACCGAAAAGTTTGTGGAACCAAGGTTGGGCTCCTATACTGGCGATGTTCCCAGAGAAAATATGGAGAAACTATCGCCGGTTGAGCGCAAGGCACTGCGCTGGGTTATGATTGCTGCCCTGGCCTGGGTTGTTTTATTTGCTGCTGGTCTGATTCCCGATCAGGGATTTTTGAGAGGAAAAGATAATACTATACTGCATTCGCCTCTCATTAAGGGATTTATAGCCTTCCTGTTCCTTATGTCGGCCAGCCTCGGGATTGTTTACGGAGCCATAACCGGAAAATTTAAAAATGATACCGATGTTGTTAAAGGTATGTCAGATAGTTTTAAGACATTAGCAGCTTTTCTGGTTCTGGTGTTTTTTGCGTCACAGTTTGTAGCCTATTTTAAATGGAGCAACCTGGGCCTGGTAATTGCCGTGCAGGGAGCATCGTTTTTGCAAGATGCTCAGCTTGGTCTTATTCCTCTTATCATCCTGTTTGTCTTATTATCGGGATTTATTAATCTCTTTATGGGCAGCGCATCGGCTAAATGGGCCATTATGGGGCCGGTTTTTATTCCAATGTTTATGCTGCTTGGATATTCGCCCGAACTTTCACAGGCTATTTTCAGGGTAGGTGACTCAGTTACCAATATCATTTCTCCAATGATGAGCTTTTTTGCCCTTATCATCATTTATTTTGAGAAATACCAGAAAAACTCAGGTCTGGGTACACTGATATCCACCATGTTACCCTATACAATTGTATTTACTATTTTCTGGACTGCACTGCTCATTGGATGGGTGTTGCTTGACTTGCCTTTGGGTCCGGAAGCACCAACTCTTTACATCAGATAACTTTGAAACTTTCAAAAACAGAGCGTTTAAACAGCAATTATAAAACCTGATTTTTCTGCTTGAGAGTCTTCAGGATTTTTTCTGAGGTAAAATTATCTCTTATCATAGTTCCAGAAATGCTCAATAAAAAGCCTGACAAGCCAATAGCAGGCTTGTCAGGCTGGAAAATCTATTAATCTGATCAGAGTTAACTGATCTGTTCCTGATCAGGAACTTAAAATCAATTTACTGGTTAGTTTACAATAATCTTTTTAACTTCCGAGAAATCAGGACTTACCACTTGCAGATAATACATTCCGCGGCCATGAGTACTCAGGTCAATGGTGATGTTTTCTCCGTTCCAGGGAATGAACTTCACCGGTCTGCTCAAATTATCATAAATGATGATCTCACCATTGGTCAGGTGAATGGTTTTTTCAAGTGTGATTTCAAAAATGCCTGAAGTCGGATTTGGAAATACCTGAAGTTTATTCTCAGCCACAGGTTTTGCTTCTGTTTTTACAACAACAATAGGGTTGTTGGCATATGAAATCAGGTTACAGGCAACATCGAGCACAGGGTTAAATCCATCGTCGCAATTGGTGCATGTTACACCAGTAACGCAGTTGGGGTGATTGGGATGGCAATAGTCAACATAGCCATCAAAAAATTTATAACCCAGTGTTACATTCCCTGCATTTACATATTCATCAAGATTAAAATTAAACCACGGAGCAATTGCACCGGGACACCAGCCCGCGCGGTTATGATACCAGGTTCCATTTTGTGGCTGACAGCCATCAGGATTGGGATTACAAACATTCCAGTTAATCTGTGAATATTTTTTAGATCCGTTAACGTAGATATCGTGGGTTGCATTATAGAATTCAGCTGCGTTTCCGGTGTTCAGAGTACCCCAGCCATGTCCTGTAGAAACCAGTTTCAGTCTTGAAGAAACTGCATTATCAGGATATTCATACTGAAAATTGGGAACCGGCTGCAGGTTGGCATAATCGCCGAAAGGGAAAATTTCGCGCCACACTTCTTTTACACGACTGTAGCGGTAGGCCGGGGTGCCTGCGCGGTAATCCAGCTCCAGATCGTACATAAATCCGTTATCCAGCGTAGGACACGTTGCTCTGAAGGCTGTTTTCCCCTGTAAAATACTCATGTAATCGGTAAGGTCAATGTTGTGAGAACAAGCCACTCCATAAGGTGTAATGTACCTTATAATCTCTACCCAGTTCCCTTCTTTGTCCTGTGCTTCAATGTATGCCACACGGTCCCATTCTCCGCAACCTCCTGGAGGGCAATGTACATTTAAGGTTCCGATAATCTGATCATATGCACCCAGGAAAGAGGGAAGATTTGCTTCTACTGTCTGTGTAATCTGTGTTGGGCTAAGCCAGATATCATTGAATGCATCAACACTCACATTGGTAGTTGCTGGCTGTACATTAATGCTCATGGATTCGGTTTTGACTGCGCCATAATTGTTAGCTGACAGGACTTCTACCGTGTAGTTTCCATATCCTGGTGGAGTCCACCATGCAGTATAATGTCCGTTCCAGAAATTCTGTGCATCCATGGTTTGTCCGTTTACCCTGAATTTAACCCAGGCTACTGAGAACAATTCAGGGAAATCGATGGTGGTTTTTGTTGCCAGCTGAATGGCGGAAAGTACAGGTACAGGCACATTACCGGGCAATGGGTTGCGAATGTCAACTGTGGGTAGATGAGTTTGAGGGTCAAGTACGTTAAAACGCTGGATTACAGGCTCAGCAGCATTGTACTGTCCACCGCCGGGCTGAGTGGCTTCAACTTCAACCAGGCCGGGAGCACCTGTCAGGGTTATGATGTTGCCGTCAATGGTTGCGGGACCAGAAAGGATGTTAAAATAAACAGGTAATCCCGATGTTGTGGTGGCCTCAACAGCGAATGGAGGTTCGTTGTTAAGCTTGTTTGGGATAGGAGGGAAGGAGATGGCCTGATAGGTAGGGTCCAGGGTTCCGTTGAAATTTGAGGTTTCACCGGTCATTCTGAAATTGATAAGGTCGGCATCCCGGGTTGGGGAATCTACCTGTGAGGTCAGCTTGGTTATTGAAGTATTGTCTCCGCCAGGCACACCCTGATTAAATTTGTAATACATTTCAAGCCCTGGTTCCAGCCCGGTGAGTTCATTGTCCATCATATCCTGAATTTCAGCCTGGGTAAGTGCTTTTGACCATACAGTGACCTCGTCGGTACGTCCGCACCAATAAAAGTTGAGCCCGGCCAGGATGCTGCGTCCGATGGAAAAGGCAATATTGTTGGCTGTAAACGTTCCATTGGCGGCTTTGCTTCCTTTCAAAATTCCGTTTACATAAAGTTTGATGGCAGTTCCATCATAAATCCATGCAAAATGTTGCCAAACCTGCGGAATAACAGTATTTGCAGGGGCAACATATTCAAAGAGAGTTCCGGCAGAGTTCTGAAAACGACATTCTACCCGTCCGTTGTCGAGCTGAATCATGTAGAAACCCTGGGTTCCTCTGAAACCCATCAATCCCTGTCCATAACCCAGCTGATCATCGTAAAACCAGCCGGCAATGGTAATACCAGGCTTATTGGCAATGTATTGCGAACCATTCTCAAGCACCACATAGTCGAGGTTTGCACAATCGTAATGCAGGTACTGATTGGATTGTGCCCTGAGGCCGGAAAATGCCGAAAACAGCAAAACCAGCATCATTGTAATTTTCAGGTAGTTGTTTTTCATGTTTCAGGGTTTTTGATTGTTATTGTGTTGTTAAGTTGTTATTTATCTTGAAGAAGCCCACCAGATTTTAACCGAAGGTTCATCGCCTCCCTGCTTTAGTTTGGCTGAGTTCAGGTTATCGAGGTTGTATTGATTTTCAGAAGGCGGATATGGCATCCTGAAGTGTGATATCGGATCTCCCTCGCGGGGTGTCATTCCTGTTCTTCTGGCTTCGGCATAAGCTTCCCAGGGCTGCCTGAAGGCGTCAATCCACCGCTGAGTGTATATATACCTGAGTTTTTCCTCATCCGTTGTAGCATTCCACGAGCCGAATCTCATCAATACCGATGCCGCACTCAGGTTTTGTGGAATGGTGACCTTGTCGGTAAATTTAACGCCGGAAATTGGCAACCTCAGCCTGTTGGCCAGATTCATCCACCATTCTACCGAGGCATTTATGCCATTCATATACTCAATGTCGGCAGTCATTTTGTCTTCGGTTACTCCAATTCCTCTGAAATATGCCTCTGCTTTAAGAAAGTGAACCTCTGCGCCTGTCATAAGTATCACAGGCATATTGCTGACATCGGCAATGATAAAGAAATTGAAAGGAGAATAGTTGACGTTATTTTTTATGTGATAATTTCCATTGTCGTCGCGGTGACTGCCATACGGGATTCCCTGGGCTGAGGGCGTACCGGGTTCAGGGTTTTGCGGATAAGGAATCCACTGCTCATTCTGGTCACCTTCGAAAAAGATGTAGGCTCTGGGGTCAAAAATGCCTGAACCGCCGGGGTCATCTGTTGAAGAAAATTGCTGCCAGATAACAGACCCCATTCTTAATCCATTATGTTCCCTGAATGACCAGCTTACACTTTCGTTTGAGAAACCATTGGCTCCCGGCCAGATGCAGGCACTTTCGAGTACAGGTGTAATAAAATCATATCCATAAATCACCGGAAGGTTGTTGCTGATTATTTCACCTATGATTTCTGATGCTATCTGCGGCTCTTTTTCATACATGCGCATGGCGTGGCGCAACCTGAGCGAGTTGGCAAATTTGCGCCACATGTCGCGCCGGCCGTTAAAAAGCTTGTCGAAGTTGGCAAAAGTGGTGAAAGGTTCTGCAATGGCGGCTGTATCATTTATATTTTCGGCGGCCCAGGCAAGTTCGTCGAGCAGGGAGAGGTAAATATCGCGCTGTTCGTCATAGGCAGGGTAAAGTTTTCCAAGATCCTGATAGCCATAACCCGCTTCTGAATAGGGGATATCTCCGAAAATATCTGTAAGCCGGAATGTTTTGTAAGCTTTTACAATCATTAGCATGGCCTTCATGTTGGTGGTTGCAGCCGATTGTGGATAAGTGGCAAAGCGTTTCTCCAATTCCCTGATGGCAGGGAGCGTTTTATAATAATTTGACCACATGTCTTCGGTACCCAGGGTAAAATTTCCCCAGGCCGCTTTGGTAAGGGCTGTCTGCTGAGTTTGAGCGTAGAGAATTTCATTGTTAATGTAAAACTGCTCATTCCATGTGGGCAACAGCGATTGTATAATACCGTTGAATAATGAACCGTCGCTGGCTGTGGTGAAGCCTTGCGGATTGGTGTCAATTTCTTCAAAGTCCTTGCGGCAGGAACTCAGAACAACAATTGTACTTAAAAACAGCAGAAAATATTTGAGTTTCATGTTGATGTTTTTTCTCGGTTAAAGACTTTTTCGAAAATTCTAGAAAGTAGCACTGGCACCAAAAGTAAATGACCTGACACCCGGGAAGGAGGCCCATTCAAAACCCTGTGCATTGCCCGATCCCATAATACCTTCCGGATTAATTTTATCGGGAAGTGTGGTGTAGATATAGAACAGGTCGCGGCCGGTAACTGACAAAGTAAGGCTTTGAAAAACTTTAACTTTCCTGAGTGCAGAAGCTGGTAATGAGTAGCTTACTGAAATTTCGCGCATTTTTACCCAGGTATTTTCCATAATTCCGGGAGTAGATACAAACTTGCCCCAGCCACCGGCATTGGGAAGGTATTTGTAATAGTAATGTACTACTTTGTCGTTTACGGTACCATCTTCATAAACACCTTCAAGAATAACTCCAACATTGCGGGTAATTCCGTCAGGATCGGTGTATGGGAGGCCTCCACCGTCGCGCTCCAGCAAAGTTGAGGGACTTTGACCGGTTTGCTGGGCAATTACCCATGAGCCACTGTAGATGTCTCCACCCCATTTGGTGTCAATCAGTGTGCTGATTCTGAAGTTCTTGTAGATAAACTCGGTGGTAAAACCTCCTATAAAATCGGGAGATGCATTGCCTATGGGAACGCGGGTGTCGGTGATTTTGTAATGTGTTCCTGCATCGTTGAGAATGCGGTTGCCATTGGCATCGTATACATAGTCATAACCGGTAATGGTTCCGTATTCACTGCCTTCATACAGTTCCATCGCCGGGCCGTTCAGCCCCCAGATGTCAGCAAGATGGTAGGTGTCGGAGTATCCGCCCAGGCTAATGATGCGGTTTCGGTTTCGGGCCAGGTTGAGTCCGGCTTTCAATATAAAATTCCTGGTTTGAACAGGAACGGTGTTTAAAATAATCTCAAAACCTTTGTTTGATAGCTCACCTCTGTTTATAGTAATATTGTATGAGCCAGAACTTACAGGTACAGGCAGGCTAAGAATCTGATCGAAAGAATGCTGGTAATACCATGTAAAATCAAAATCAATGCGATTGTCGAGAAAACCCATGGTAATTCCTGATTCATAGCCGGTTACAAACTGAGGCCTCAACTCAAAAGGAGGAATTACCGAAGGCAGAAAACTGGCCTGCTGTCCACCGAAAAGGCTGCTGCTGTAATAAAAGTTTTTCTGATAAGCCAAAGCCGGGCTGGCAGTTTGTGCAATTCCACCCCTGATCTTCATAAAGTTAAGCCAGGGAAGGTTTTCTTCAAATTTGAATGCTTCGCTGGCTATAAAACTTAGCGATGCTGATGGGTAAAAATATGAATTGTTATTGGCCGGAAGTGTTGATGACCAGTCATTTCTTCCGGTAAGTTCAAGGAAGATATAATTCTTGTAGGAAATATTCAGGAAGGAGAAAACGGAATTTGTCCGCTGCCTTAAAATGGTTTCGGAGGGTATCAGCTGAGAACCGGCGTTTCCGCTTCCGGGATTAATGACGGTTGTATTTCCTTCTTCATCGGTTTCAAATATATAGTCTGTAAAGTTGAAGAAAGTGTACATATTTGGATAGTACCAGGTTCCTGATTGACCGGCTATACCATAGGCGTTGTAGTCCCAGCGGCTGCCTCCTGCGGTGAGCCTTACATTCAGTCCTGAACCGAGCAGGTTTTTCTTTTCTGCAGTCAGCAGTACTTCCATGTTGTCGTTGGTATTGCGCGACAAGCTGTTGCTGTAGCCGCCGCCAAGCATCCCAATAAAATCAACGGGCTTGTTTTTTGAGGTAAACTGTTCTACAGTATAATCTCTGCCAATTCGCCCTGTTGCGTTCAGCCAGGGAGTAATGTCCCAGGTTAAAGCGACTGCTCCTGTATATTTATCGCGGTCTTGCCAGGTGTTGTTGTTGTAATAGTTCCACCAGATGTAGCGGTCCACATACAAAAACGGGTAACCATCAAGCAGATTGCGGGAGCCATCGGGCATTTGATAGGTTTCCCGGTCTATGCCCTGATAACTTCTTGGCCATGAATACAAAAAGCCTTTGCTGAAGGAATTTCCGTCTTCGCCAATCATCGGGCTGTTTTTTCGCTTGTATTTCACATAGGTGAGCGTTGCATCTGCCTTTAATTTCTCTGAAATCTTAATGTTGGTTCCAAAGTTTATGGTAGTGCGGTTGTAATTGCTGTTGTCAATTATAGGAGTATGATCCTGGTTGGTCATTGACAGACGAATGGTTCCTTTATCGTTACCACCCTGAACTGAAACATTATGTGTTTGTGTAATCCCTTGTTTAAAAGGCATTTCCAGATTATTGGGTTGTGGAGAATAATTTCGCATTTCGCCATCCCACCACCTGATGAGTTGTCCTTTCATTTCCGGTCCCCAGGAGACAGCGGAGCCATAATATCCAAATTCCTGCGAAGTGGTTGAGGTGGTACCATTTTGATCTAGTATCAGATTGTCATTTCCATAAATGCCTGGGTATAAAGGGACTCCATCTTCATCAACCGGGAAATCGGGTTCAGTGAGAGAAATTGGTCCGCCATGCCCGTATTTATTCTGAACTTCGCGGTAGCGGTAAGGGTCGCTCATTTTAATAGTATAATTATAGGTAACTCCAAGCCCCTGTTGTTTTTTACCACGTTTTGTGGTGATGAGAATTACCCCGTTGGCACCTCTTTCGCCATAAAGCGCAGAAGCGGCACCTCCCTTTAGCACAGTATAGTCTTCAATATCAAATGGATTGATGTCAGCAATTCCGTTGCCCCAGTCAACTCCACGGCCTATATTGTCGAGTCCGGGATTGTTATCGAGCGGTACATTATCTACCACAATCAACGGCTGATTGTTTCGGGCCAGGTTGTTGTTTCCTCGAATTACAATACGCGTTGAGCCTCCTTCAACACCGTCGCCCTGCGAGATCTGCACCCCGGCACTGCGCCCTGCAATTGCCCCAATCACGTTGGCAGTGCCCGATCTCAGAATTTCGTCTGTATCCATTTTTTCGGAAGAATACCCGATTTCTCTTTTTTCGCGTTTAACACCAAGCGCGGTTACCACCACTTCGTCGAGCCGGCGTGCTTCCGGAGTGAGCTCGATATTTATGGTTGTTTGATTGCCTACCGGCACCTCGCGGCTGCTGTAACCGATAAAACTAAATACCAGCACCGAGGATTTGCCCGGAACAGAAAGACTGAAATTTCCCGAAACATCGGTAGCCGTGCCCTGATTGGTACCTTTTATAACCACACTTACTCCGGGCAGGGTTTGCCCGTCATCGGCTCCGGTAACTGTTCCTTTGATGGTGATTGTCTGGGAATTGGCTATTAGCCCAAACAATAGATAAATTAGAGTAAACAGGTAGAATTTCTTCATAGTTGATGGTTGAGATTCAAAAAATCCTGAATAATTGCACTTTTCTTTGAGGTGGTAAACTTAATAAAAAGATTAATAAAGTATTTCGCTTTAATTGAAAAAAATCACGAAAACAAAAAATATTTTTGCCAGAATCAATAAGGTTTAAGGAAACCAGAATCAAATACTCTGTGAAATGCATTAATAATATAAGTATTTAATTGTCAATTATAAGAGCGATACTGAAAAGCTATTTGACTGCTTTGTTATTGGGTTTAAAAGCGCTTGTTACTCCGGGATTCTCAATTTTAATGATACGATATCAGAAATTCAAAGACTTTAATGGCAGTGTTTTAGCTGAAAGTAAATGATTGCTTAACTTTGCCATGACCAAAGACTATTGTTATATGTCTATCAGACTAAAAATACTCAGGATTCAGGATTTTGTCAGGCGCTGGCGAAGGGCTATTTTACAATTTCTTGATGGCATGGGTCTTTTTGCCTCTATATTGGGTTTTTTGGTTTTTATTTACCATATCGGTTTTATTCACAGCCAATCACAGATTGATCATATTCATATTGCCTATAATGTAATACTGCTGCTGATTTTGCTAAGCAATCTGGCGGGTTTGGTGTTACTTACCTGGCGCGATAAAAGCTGGAAACTCAGGTTGGCTGAAGTATTTATGATTCCGCTGGTTTGGGTTTTGTTCGATTCCCGCACAGGATTCTCGGGGATGGATTGGTCTTCTTCCAGATATTTTGGCTATATAACTCATGATCTGGCAGTGCAATTGGTCATTGTTTTTGTGCTGCTGGTCGAAATTTCAACTTCATCATTAAAATTGAGCAACCGAAACTCAAATCCTGCTTTACTGTTTGCAGGGAGTTTCCTTTTTCTGGTTTTATTTGGCACCGGATTGCTTATGCTCCCCAATGCAACTGTTTCAGGTATAGCATTTACCGATGCCTTTTTTACTGCAACCAGCGCAGTTTGTGTTACAGGACTTATTGTTGTAGATACTGCAACCTACTTTACGCCGTTGGGCCAAACCATAATATTGTTGCTTATTCAGCTGGGTGGATTGGGAATTATGACATTTACCAGCTTCTTTGGCTACTTTTTCAAAGGCGGTTCCTCGTTTGGTAATGAATTTCTTTTAAAAGAGATGTTGAATGAAGACAAACTGGGTGAAATTTTCAGAACCTTGATGAAGATTATTTTTCTCACATTTTTTATTGAAATAGCAGGTGCATTGCTGATATACAGCACTATGGACCTGCGGCTGTTTGACAACAGGATGCAAATGGCCGCTTTTTCAGTTTTTCATTCGGTTTCAGCTTATTGTAATGCTGGTTTTTCGTTGCTCACCAATAACCTTTTTGAAACAGGATATAACAAAAACTTTAATTTTCATTGGGTAGTTGCCTGGCTGGTAATTGCCGGCGGGCTCGGTTTTCCCATCATTTTCAATTATTTCAGGTTGCTTCGTTACTGGATCGTGAACCGCGCAAAGCAATGGATATTCTCAAAGCCTTATGTGTATTTGCCCAGGATAATCAATGCAAATTCGAGAATCGTGCTGATAACAACATTGATTCTGATTGTTTTTGGCTGGATAATGTTTTTTGTATTGGAATATCACAACAGCTTGAGCGATTTAAGTCTCTACGGCAAAATTTCTGCTGCATTTTTCGCATCTGTAACTCCCCGCACCGCAGGATTCAATACAATTGACATGGGTTTAATGACCCAGGCAACCATACTGCTGTATTTGTTTTTGATGTGGATCGGAGCTTCCCCGGCTTCAACAGGCGGAGGCATAAAAACTACTACCTTTGCTGTTGCTGTTATGAACGTTGCAGCGCTGGCACGGGGCAAAGACAGAGTTGAAATGAAGGGGCGTGAGATTTCTCAAATCTCTTCGCGAAGGGCATTTGCAGTAATTTTATTATCTCTGGCAGTGATTGGAGTTGCTGTTTTTATTCTTTCTCTTACCGATGCTGAACTCGGCCTGAAAAATATTGTTTTCGAAACAGTATCGGCATACAGCACCGTTGGATTGTCACTTGGTATTACTGCAAAACTATCAACAGCCGGAAAGTGGATCATTATTTTTACCATGTTCCTGGGAAGAGTAGGGACGCTGACATTGCTGGTGGGCATACTGCGCAGGGCAAGATTTCTGCAATACAAATACCCTTCGGAACACATTATGATCAATTGATGCGGTGTCTTTCAATTTTTCGTTGGCGGGGTTTCCCCCGGATGTGAAGCCGGGTAACTGCAGTGAGTTTGATTGAAAATGATTTTGATTAACAAAAAACTATAACGATGAAATTCATTATCATTGGATTGGGAAATTTTGGTTCATCTCTTGCCATTCACCTCACATCATTGGGTCATGAAGTGATAGGTGTTGATGGCAATGAACTAAAGATCGAAAATTTCAAAGACCAAATCACCCAAACCGTATGTCTGGATTGTGTAAATGAACCGGCCCTCCGAACTTTACCGCTCTCAGAATGCGATTATGCGGTTGTTGCCATTGGCGAAGATTTTGGAGCATCAGTTATGGCAACTGCACTTTTAAAAAAAATAGGCGCCAGGAGAATTATCAGCCGGGCTATAAATCCGGTTCACCAAACTGTGGTGGAAACACTGGGTGTTGATATGGTGATACTTCCGGAACTGGATTCTGCAGTAAGACTGGCCGACAGGCTCGTTTACAGAGGGACAGACAACTCATACCTGGTAACTTCAAATTTCAAGATAATTGAATACGAAGTTCCTGCAAGATATGTGGGTTTCAATTTGGGAGATATACGTTTGGAAATGAACTACAACCTTCAGCCGGTTACAATAATCAAAAAGAAGGAATCCAAAACAATATTCGGCCAGGCTCATTCCGAAAGAATTAGTACAGGGTTAATTACAGGAAATGAGATTTTGCAAAAAGGCGACATTCTTATGCTTTTTGGAAGTACCGAAGCCATAGAGGCTTTTACTGAAAATCTGGAATCCTGAATATCTTAGCAAATAACTCCCTTGCTTTTTGATCTGCTTTAATTCTAAGGGATTGAATGTCGCACTATTTTATTAATTTTGCGCTCTTAAAACCGTTTTCAGTTTAATTGCCATTATGTTCGAAAATTTAAGTGAAAAACTCGAAAGAGCCTTTAAAACCCTGAAAGGTCAGGGACATATCACCGAGATTAATGTTGCCGAAACTCTCAAGGATGTTCGCAAAGCATTGCTCGATGCCGACGTTAGTTATAAGGTTGCCAAACAGTTTACCGATCAGGTAAAGGAAAAAGCCCTTGGACAGCAGGTACTTACAGCGGTATCTCCGGGGCAGCTCATGGTTAAGATTGTTCACGACGAGCTGGCTGCGCTTATGGGCGGGCAGCAGAGTGAAATTGATCTGAAAGGCCATCCGGCAATTATATTGATAGCAGGATTGCAGGGATCAGGAAAGACTACCTTCTCGGCAAAACTAGCCAATTATCTGAAAACCAAAAAGAATCGCAAAGTTCTTCTGGTGGCAGGTGACGTTTATCGCCCCGCTGCTATTGAGCAATTGAAGGTGTTGGGCGAGCAGATTCAGGTAAAGGTGTTTACCATAGAAGGAGATAAAGACCCTGTGAATATTGCCCGCAAAGCCATAGCCCACGCAAAGGAGTTCGATATCAATACAGTAATCATAGATACTGCCGGCCGCCTTGCGGTGGATGAGCAGATGATGAACGAAATTGCTGCTGTAAAACAGGCTGTAAATCCGCAGGAAACTCTGTTTGTGGTTGATTCCATGACCGGACAGGATGCAGTGAATACAGCCAAAGCTTTTAACGACAGGCTTGATTACGACGGAGTTGTGCTTACCAAACTGGATGGCGATACCCGTGGCGGTGCTGCGCTAACCATACGTTCGGTGGTTGACAAGCCGGTGAAGTTTGTCGGTTTGGGTGAAAAAATGGATGCCATTGACGTGTTTTACCCATCGCGTATGGCCGACCGAATCCTGGGGATGGGTGACATTGTATCGCTGGTTGAACGCGCTCAGGAACAATTTGATGAGGAGGAAGCCCGCAAGCTTCAGCAAAAACTTATCAAAGACCAGTTCAACTTTAATGATTTTATTGCCCAGATCAAGCAAATCAAGAAAATGGGTAATGTCAAGGATCTGCTGGGTATGATTCCGGGAATGGGTAAAGCGTTGAAAGATGTAGATATTGACGAAAATGCTTTCAAAGGTATTGAGGCCATTATTTCATCCATGACTCCGCACGAACGTGAAAATCCGTCAGTACTCAACGGGAGCAGGAGAAAAAGAATAGCTTTGGGAAGCGGTACCGATATTGCCGAAGTCAATCGTTTGATCAAACAATTTGAAGATACCCGCAAAATGATGAAAATGATTTCGGGTGGCGGAGGTAAAAATACCCTCAATGCCATGAGAAATATGCGCAAAATGTCATCAGGCAAAAAACGATAAGCATTTTTTTGAACAAAAACAACACTCAGCCTTTTCTTACGGCTGCGTGCCAAAATTATATTTCAGGATGAAACTGATTGACGGAAAAAAGATTAGCGAAGAAATCAAGAAAGAGATTGCAATAAAAACTTCGGCCATTATTGATGCCGGAGGCGATCCTCCTCACCTTGCTGCAATACTTGTTGGCGAAGATCCTGCAAGCCAGACTTACATTGCCAGTAAAGAAAGGGCTTGTCGTGCTGTAGGTATTACATCCAGCATATACCGTTATCCGGCTGATATTTCTGAAGAGCAGCTGCTCGAAGCAGTTGATTTTTTAAATAACGATGAGGAGATAAACGGGTTTATAGTTCAATTGCCGCTTCCTGCTCATATTGATGCCGACAAGGTTTTGCAGCGCATCAATCCCGCCAAGGATGTGGATGGTTTTCATCCCATAAATATGGGACGCCTGGCTTTGGGCCTGCCTTCTTACCTGCCCGCAACTCCGGCTGGCATTATGCTCATGCTGGAGAAGGAAGGCATTGAAACCGAAGGAAAACATTGTGTGGTTCTCGGGCGCAGTAATATTGTGGGTACTCCCATCAGTCTGCTGATGTCGCGCAAATCGAACCCCGGCAACAGTACAGTTACCCTTTGTCACAGTAAAACACGCAATCTGTCATCAATCACTGCACAAGCCGATATTTTGATTGCGGCCATCGGTCAGCCCGGTTTTGTAAAAGCCGATATGGTGAAAGAAGGTGCCGTTGTAATTGATGTTGGAATCCACCGTATTGATGACAGCAGCGAAAAAGGCTACCATATTACCGGAGATGTGGATTTTAATTCTGTTGCCCCGAAATGCAGTTACATTACTCCTGTGCCCGGTGGTGTTGGACTGATGACCATTGTGAGCCTTTTACTCAACACTTTTAAAGCTTATAACGGCGAAATCTATCCCCGTTAATTTGTAAGCGTTTCTGTTTCTTTAGTTTTTAGTTTATTTTCAGGAAATTCCTGAACCTGATAATCTATTATCAACATATTTATAATCATTAGAATAAACTAAATGAGGCTCTATCTTTAAGGTTATCATCAGGTTTCCCTTTTTCTGATTCTTTCTGCCTTCCTGGAGCAGATAAAATATAAATGCTTACATTTGAAAAACAATAACCCTAATAATTTCCCGGAATGAAAGCCGATCGCTTTATTTTGCCATTTCTGGTTGTCATTTATCTTCAGCTTTTTACTGTAATAAGTGCCAATGCCCAGGTTTACGGGTGTACCGATCCGCAGGCAACCAATTACAATCCCGATGCTACCCATAATGATGGCAGTTGTGTTTATCCTCCTACTACAGTTGGACTTACTGTTGTTGTGAATGCCTTACCATCAGCCGTGAATGAGACTTCCGGCCTTCAATACTGGAACGGCGGTTTCTGGACACACAACGACAGCGGAAATTCGCCTGAACTTTATAAACTTGATACCATAACGGGTCAGGTAATTCAAACCATTACGATTTCGGGAGTACAAAACATTGACTGGGAAGATATTGCGCAGGATGAACAATACCTTTATATAGGTGATTTTGGCAACAATGCAGGCAATCGCACCGACCTGAGAGTCCTGAAACTGCAAAAATCACAGATTCCTGCTTCTGGCAATGCTTCAGTCGAACCTGAGATCATTAATTTCAGCTACGGCGACCAGAATACCTTCAAAAAAGCAAACCGTAACAACGATTTCGACTGCGAAGCCATCATTTCATATGGTGACAGCCTTTACCTTTTCAGCAAAAACTGGGTGAATCAGCAAACAAGATTTTATGCGCTTTCAAAACAACAAGGCACTTTTGTGATTTATCCCAGAGATTCTTTTAATGCAGATGGACTTATCACCGGAGCAGATGTGCGCAACAGCGGTGAAATTGCTTTGATTGGCTACAAGAATTACAACCCTTTTATGTGGCTGCTATTTGATTTTCAGTCAGATAATTTCTTTTCAGGGAATAAGCGCCGTATTAATTTCAGTGCTGTACTTGGTGTGCAAACAGAAGGGATTGGCTATACTTTTGGTGGGAATGTTTATATTTCTTCAGAGAAAACAGCAGTTAACCCGCCTAAACTGTTCAAAACCAATACCAGTCAATGGACCTATCCGGTTATTACTGAAATCGAAGATATGATTCCATTGCCCGGCGATGGAGAAGGTCTGCTGATTTATCCAAATCCCAACAACGGAAACTTTAAAGTTAATTTCAGTCAGCAGGCTGGCAGTAATCAGGTTCTGGCTGAATTATACTCAGTAAACGGGGCATTGCTTCGCAAACATTCATTTCAACCGGTGTTTGGGCCCTCTGAATTCTCATATCATGATATTCCTGACGGCTTTTATGTGCTGAGGTTCTGCTTTGCAGAAAGTGTTCAGCATGCAAAGTTTCTGGTATGTAACCGCCCTTAATCTGCTGCCATGCAATTTCTTTGCGGATATTTTTGCTCCTGATTGAGCGTTGACAAGGTCATTGGGCAATAAATTTTCATTTTTTGCTTTATAATTTTAACCGAATTCCTCCCTTAATGAAACCTTCTGTAATTATTCTTCTCGTGTTTACATTGCTGATGCCATGGATGCTGCTTGCTCAGGGCAATTCTGCTTCGCGTGAAGCCAGGTTTCACAGCAAGGCTCTGGAATATTACCATGCTTCTGCTTACGATGAAGCTTTAAAAGAGCTCGATAAGGTTTTTAAAGCAAATCCGGATTATATTGAATCCTGGCTGCTTGCCGGAGACATACACAGCATCCGGGGAAACAGAGCAGAGGCCATCAGATGTTACAAAAGGGCAATTGAAATTGATGAAATGTTCTTTCCACCGGCTTTGTATATCCTGGCAAACCATCAGTTTGTAATGGAGATGTATGCTGAAAGTGTGGTTAATTATCAAAAATTCCTTTCAAATGCTGATGTCAGGCCATCAGAAAAGGAAAAAGCAGAAAAGAACAAGGAATTGGCAACATTCAGAATAGCCTCCATGTCGAATCCTGTTTCTTTTGAGCCTGAAAACCTTGGAAATGAAGTAAATACCGAAGGCTATGAATTTGTTAACTACATCAGTGCCGATGGTGCACAATTGTATCTTACCAGGCGAAGACCGAAAAGTCAACGCAAAGACGAGGATTTTTATGTTGCCCTGAATAATAATGGGAAATGGATAAATGTAACAGAATTGGGGCCTCCTGTAAATACTCCTTTAGATGAAGGAGCCATGTGTTTATCGCCAGACGGCCAATTCCTTTTTTATGCAGCTTGCAACCGGCCCGATGGCTACGGAAGCTGCGATCTCTATGTTGCTGTTAAAAAGGGAGACAGCTGGGGCGAACCGCAAAATCTGGGTCCCTCAGTAAATACTTCATTCTGGGAATCACAGCCATCATTTTCGCCCGACGGCAAAACCCTGTATTTTGTGAGCAATCGCCCGGGAGGGTGGGGAAGCAGCGATATATGGATTACTAAGCTTTCAGACGATGGCAAATGGTCGCTGCCCGAAAATGCCGGTTCGGTCATTAATACTCCGGATGCAGAGCGGGGCCCGTTTATTCATCCCGACGGGACTACCCTGTATTTCTCTTCAAAAGGACATACAGGTATGGGCGAAGGAGATATATTCCTGAGCAGGCGATCCGCTTTTGGCGAATGGTCAAAACCGGAAAACCTTGGATATCCGGTTAATACAAACGCTGATGAAGTCACTCTGGTGGTTGATTTAAAAGGTGAGTATGCCTATATTTCATCAGCAATGGAGGGTGGTTTCGGCCTGACTGACATTTACAGATTTAAACTGCCGGCCAGCGCTGCACCATTGGCGGTTACTTATTTAAAAGGTATTGTAACCGACAGTATTACAGGTAAATATCTGGGCGCAGACTTTGTCCTGGCTGAAGCCCAAACCAGCGAAGAAATAGTTAAATCGCGATCTGATGCTGCTTCCGGTAGTTTTTTGGTTTGTATTCCTGCCGGAAAACAATACCTGCTTTCTGTTACCAAACCGGGTTACCTTTTCTATTCAGAAAGTTTTCAGTTGACTGGTGAAGCAGATATATTAAAACCTCACATCAGGAACATCAAATTGCGCCCGGTAAAACTGGATGAAATTACAGTGCTTGAAAATATCTATTTCGAAACCGATAGCGCAAGGCTGCTTCCCGAATCAAAGGCAGGACTTGAGGTGCTTTTTGATTTTCTGCGCCGCAATCCATCTGTTAGCATTGAAATTGGAGGACATACCGACAACACCGGCAGTGTTTCACACAACGCAACCCTTAGCCATAACCGGGCTAAATCTGTATATATGTACCTGATAGATAGAGGAATATCGGCTGACAGGCTGACCTATAAAGGGTATGGAGCAGAGCAGCCCGTCGCTTCCAATGAAACTGCCGAAGGCAAAGCCGCCAACCGCAGAACAGAATTCAGAATTACAGGAGGAGCAAAATGACATTGAAAGATATTCAAAACCTTTTGCCGGATTTCAGCAACAAAACGCATTTGTGAGCGTTTAACTTCGCAAAACCCTAAAAATATTGTCAAATTGCAATAAAGTCAACAATCCGGCGTTTTCACACCATAAAATGGAATGCCATTGTTAATTTTGCAGACTTATAACTTAATGAGACATCAAGTGACCTTTACTAACAAACTGATCATCCTGAGCATTTTGCTTTTGGCATTCAATCTGAATATGAGTGCACAGATTGGTGGTACATCAACCTATCAGTTCCTTAATCTGCCCAATTCGCCCCGTGTTGCAGCCATGGGAGGAAACTTTGTTGCCATTGCTGACAACGATCTGGCATCGGGGTTGAACAATCCCTCGCTCATCAGCAGCGAAATGCACAATTCCATTTCACTTAACTTTGTCGATTATTTTTCAGATATTAATTACGGATTTGCCAGCTATTCGAGAACCTACGATAAACTGGGAAGTTTTGCTGCCACCATGCAGTACATCAATTACGGCACATTTATTTATACCGACGAAACAGGTGTATTGCCTGAGGTTACCAGCGAGTTTACTGCCGGCGAGTTTGCTTTTGTGCTGGGGTGGGGCCGCCGCCTCGATTCACTGTTCAGCATTGGTGCCAATCTTAAAGGAATTACTTCTTCGTTTGAAAATTATAATTCTGCCGGTTTCGGAGTAGATGTATCAGGAACCTATCATGCCCGCTCAGGTTTTACAGCTTCACTGATTGCCCGTAACATCGGAAGACAGTTTTCGGCTTATACCGAACAGAACAATGAGCCATTACCCTTCGAGATTCAGTTTGGTATTTCCAAGAAGCTGGAACATATGCCATTCAGATATTCGGTGTTGCTCACCAATCTTCAGAAATGGGACCTTACATACAACGATCCGGCCGATACCGAGATAGACCCTTTTACCGGTGAAGTTAAGACCAGAAGTAAAGCCGGTGAGTTTGCCGATAAAGCCATGCGGCATGTTGTGCTGGGGGGCGAGTTTATTCCCTCGCGCAACCTCAGCCTGCGGGTGGGCTACAACTACCAGCGCCGCCAGGAAATGAAAGTTGACAGCAAACGTTCCACCGTTGGATTTTCGTGGGGAATCGGCCTCAAAGTTTCAAAATTCTCATTCTCATATGCCCGTTCAGCATATCATCTGGCAGGCAGCCCCAATTTCCTGAGTATAGCTTTTAATCTTTCAGAGTTCGGAAATAACAGGGTGGAGAAGTAAACACGGCTTCCAAATTCTGCTCCAGTTCTACTGCTTACATTGTGCTCTTAAATCCACTTTCATTTTCGTACTTTTGCAGTATGAAAACCGGTGTCCCCATCATTGAAATAGATGCTTCAGCAGGCTTTTGCTCGGGTGTAAACCGTGCCATAAAGATTATTGCCGATAGTCTTGAGGATGGCAAACCTTTATTCTGCCTTGGAGATGTAGTGCACAACGAAGCCGAACTGCAAAGGTTGGAGAAAAATGGCGCCAGATTTATTGATCATTCTCAGCTCAGCGAAACTGCATCACGGGTGTTTATCAGGGCACATGGCGAACCTCCAGAAACTTATAATAAATTGACAGGCCTAGGCACTGAAGTGATTGATGCCACTTGTCCTGTAGTTCTCCGCCTTCAGCAAAAGATCAGGATTGCCGCTGAAAAATGTTTGCACGAAGGCAGAGGAAAGGTGGTTATTTTCGGGAAACCCGGCCATCCCGAGGTAATCGGCTTATTGGGACAGGCCCCAGGGAAGATTACACTGATTTCAACCACAGAACAAGCCCGTGAACTGGAAATATCTGGCCCTGTTTACCTTTTTGCCCAAACAACCGCCAGCGAAGATATTTACAAAGAAGTTGCTGATATAATAACACGTAAAGCCATATTGAGCGGCACAGAGCCATCTGATGTTGCTGTTACCAGCAGCATTTGCCGGCAGATGAGTCAGCGTGCGCCGGCAATCAGGGAGTTTGCAGCAAAGCATGATGTTGTTATCTTTGTGAGCGGATCGGCCAGTTCAAACGGAAAATATCTTTCGGGAATTGCAAAAGAGGTAAATCCACATACCTATGTTGTTTCGGGTGTTAATGAAATCGGCGACTGGTTTGGAGATGCAGCTTCTGTGGGTATTTCAGGTGCAACTTCAACACCGCAATGGCTTATGCAGGCTGTTGCCACTCACATTGAAAACCTTTTCACAAAATAAAAGCAGATGTATCTCAGGAAAATAACCCTGTATAATTTTAAAAACTACAGCGATGTATCGCTGATGTTTTCTGAGAAGATTAACTGCTTTACCGGTTTGAACGGCGTTGGAAAAACCAACTTGCTCGATGCCATTCATTATCTCTCTTTTACTAAAAGTTATTTTAATCTTGCTGATAATCAGAATATAAGGCATGGTGAGGAGTTCTTTGCCATTCACGGCCAGTTTGTAAGAAACGGCAGTGGCACCGATGAGGTAAGCTGTATTTTGCGCCGGAACCAGAAGAAGCAGTTCAAACTCAATTCCGACGACTATAACCGCATGGCCGATCATATCGGAGTTTTTCCGCTGGTGATGGTTTCGCCTTACGACCGCGACCTGATTAACGAAGGCAGCGAGCTGCGCCGGAAATACATGGATTCGGTAGTGTCGCAATTCGACAGGCCTTATCTTGAAGACCTTATCGTTTACAATAAGTCGCTGGCACAACGAAATGCTTTGCTGAAAGATTTTGCTGAAAAGCGTTATTTTGATCAGACCTCACTCGAAATATGGGACGAACAAATGGCCGGACCCGCAGCCCGCATTTTTGCCAGGCGAAGGGTTTTTGTGGAAGGATTTGTTCCCGTTTTCAGAAAATATTTTGAATTCATCAGTCAGGGGCGGGAGGAAGTTGACATCAGCTATGTTTCTGATCTTGAACATGCCGGCCCCCGTGAATTGCTCGATCAGTCGAGGCAGCGCGACCTTGCTGCCCGTTTTACCACCACAGGGGTACATAAAGATGATCTGGAATTTACCATCGGTGGATATCCGGTAAAGAAATTCGGATCACAGGGGCAGCAGAAATCCTTTGTACTGGCCGTGAAACTGGCACAATTTGACTACACCCAGGGCATAAAAGGTTATAAACCCATTTTATTGCTCGACGATATATTCGACAAACTTGATGGAGAGAGGGTTTCGCAACTTATTAATCTGGTGGGAGATAACTCATTCGGGCAGGTCTTTATAACCGATACACAACCCGAAAGAATCTTTAAAATATTTGAGTCTGCCAGCCTTGATCATCGTATATTTGAAGTGTCGCAGGGAAACGTAACTTTACTTAGCGATGGAAACCCGGTGTAACAATTCAGTATAAAAATGCAAAAACGAACCACCAACAACCAGTCACTGCGCGATGTGATTGAAGAGCTGATCAGCGCTTACCGCATCGGCGACCGCCTGAATCAGGCGAAAGTAATTGGTATGTGGGACAGTGTGGTGGGTAAAATGATAGCACGCGATACCACCCATCTTTACATCAAAAACAAAACCTTGTTTGTTAAGCTTAACTCACCTGCTTTGCGCGAAGAACTGGGATATGCACGTACAAAACTTATTAAATCGCTGAATAAAGCTGCCGGATCAGAGGTTATTGACGATATTGCATTTATATAGAATCCTCAAAATATAGCAGTTAGCTGAGCACCACGGAATTTTTGAAATTCCATGATAAAATCATTTTTTACACTTCAAATTCCGGGTTTCTGAATCAACCCCGCTCTAAAGAATAATCCAAAAACCAGATTCAAACCAAAATCAGGAATTATTGCTTGTGTTATCTGATATTGCAGAGCAATAGTTTTTCATTTTCAATGGCAGCTTCCAGCTTGTCACCAATAGCTACCGGGCCAACTCCGGCTGGTGTTCCGGTAAAAATATAATCCCCCTGTTTGAGTGTTACAAATTTCGAAACGTAGGCAATTATGCTTTCAAAATCGAAAATCATATCCGCAGAATTGCCTTTTTGCACCCATTCGCCGTTTTTCAGCAGCCCGAAATTGATATTTTTTAGGTCTGCAAACTCTTCTTTGGGAATAAACCTGCTGACAGGAGCCGAAAAATCAAAAGCTTTGGCCATTTCCCAGGGAAGTCCTTTTTCTTTGGCTTTTTGCTGAAGGTCGCGGGCAGTAAAATCAATACCAACTCCAATGCCATCAAAATAACTGCCTGCAAACTGCGGAAGTATGTTTCGGCCAACCTTGCAAACATGCAGCACAAGTTCCACCTCATAATGAATGTCATTAGAAAAAGGCGGATAAATAAATGGCTGATTATTACGCAACTGTGCTGATTCGGGTTTCATAAAGAAAACCGGTTCAGCAGGCACGGGATTGTTGAGTTCACGGGCATGTTCTGTATAGTTGCGCCCTATGCATATCATTTTCATGACTTACAGAGTTTGTAGATGAACACTTTATTTAAGAACCTGGTACTGAAGACCACGTTTGTCCATTTCGGTGAGAATGGTTGGCAATTGGGTGGTGTCCTGCAGGTTAAAAGTGATGATTACCAGCACATAACCCACCGGCACACTGGTGGTGGTGCGTTCATGGTAAATGTCATGTATGTTTGCTTTCATTTTCTCAAGAATAGAAATAATGGATTTGAGCATTCCTGCCTGATCGGGAATCAGCACTGAAATGCGCGACCTGAGCCCTTCGTCCATCACTCCTTTATCGAGTATCTGCTCCAGAATACTCATATTGATATTTCCCCCGCTGATCACCGGAACCACCTTTTTGCCTTTTACATCCGTTTTATTAAAAAGAATGGCAGCCATAGCCGCAACCCCGGCAGGTTCGGTAAGGATTTTTGCCCTTTGCAGAAGTAAATAAGCGGTGCGTGCAATTTCGGCGTCGTTTACCACCACCAACTCATCCACTAATTTCCGGGTGACTTCAAAGGTGAGGTTGCCCGGTGATTTTACTGCAATTCCATCGGCAATGGTAAGAACAGAATTAAGGATTACCGGTTCTCCCTTTTCAACCGAAACCTTCATGGATTGTGCGCCATCGGCTTCAACTCCTATAATTCTTATGCGCGGGTTAAGTTGTTTGAGTGCAATAGCAATTCCTGCAATCAAGCCGCCACCGCCAATGGGGACAAACACTTCGTCAACCTCGCGCAGCTGTTCAAAAATCTCTAACCCCACGGTTCCTTGCCCGGCAATGATGTGCGGGTCATTAAACGGGTGAACAAAGGTGGCCCCGGTTTTTTCACCAAATTCGGCAGCAGCCTGAAAAGCATCATCAAAGGTATCGCCGGTGAGCACTACCTCGGCGCCATAAGCCCTGGTAGCAATAACCTTGAGCGGAGGTGCAAAAACCGGCATAAAAACCGTGCTTTTTACACCCAATTTGCTGGCAGCATAAGCAACTCCCTGTGCGTGATTGCCGGCTGAAGCACAGAGTACTCCGCGTGAAGCTTCTTCGTCAGAAAGGTTGCTGATTTTATAGTATGCTCCCCTTACTTTGAAAGAACCGGTCGTCTGAAGATTTTCCAATTTCAGGTAAACATCGGCACCCGACATGGCTGAGAAGGATTTGCTGCGCTCAAGCGGCGTCTTTTTTACAATATTGCTCAGAGAGGATTGAGCATCAATGATGTCGGAAAACTGCGGCAATGGATTGTTGTTGAAGGCTACACTCATAGTCGGAGATATTGTGCTGGTGTGCAAAGTTACTACTTTTGCCTTGAGCAAATCACGAGACTTAAAAATTGCAATGTTTTTGTATTTCCTGGAAAGTATTGGTATGTTTTTCGGAATTGGGATTAATAAAATAAAAACTACATTTGCGCAAACAAATACCTGAATATGGCAGAGTGTGTACATTGTGGTCAGGAGTGCGGCAAAAATCCTGTAATTTTTGATAATAAGCCATTCTGCTGCAATGGTTGCAGTATGGTTTACCAGATACTGCAGGAAAAGAAAATGAACAGGTATTACACCATGATGCCCACACCGGGCATAAGGCTGGATGCTGAAAACAAGGCCGGTACTCGGTATGCTTTTCTCGATAATGATGAGGTCAGAAGTCAGTTTCTTGAGTTTTCTGATGGAGGTATTTCGCGCGTAAATCTCTTTATCCCGGGCATTCACTGCAGCTCATGCATCTGGTTGCTCGAAAACCTGCAAACCCTGCATGAGGGTGTAATTCACTCACATGTAAATTTTGTAAGAAAAGAAGTGAATATCACTTTCCGCGACAGCGAAATTACCCTTCGTCAACTTGTTGAATTGCTTCACTCCATACATTATATCCCCGAGCTGAGCCACAGCACAAAGAAAAAGGATGAGCATCAGAAAGTAAACCGCAGCACTTTGATGAAAATCGGAGTAGCCGGTTTTGCCTTTGGTAATATAATGCTCTTGAGTTTTCCTGATTATCTGCCTGGTGGCGAGCAAATTGACAGACTCATGTCAGGAACTTTCGGCATCGTATCCTTCATATTAGCTCTCCCCGTTGTTACTTATTGCAGCTGGGATTTTTTTCTGTCTGCCTTTAAAAGCTTGCGTAAGAAAATTATCAATATTGATTTACCTATTTCCATCGGTATTCTTGCCCTTTTCCTGGAAAGCAGCTATGAAATCTTCAGTGGAATAGGTACAGGTTATATGGATTCGCTTGCCGGACTGCTGTTTTTTATGCTTATAGGCAGATGGTATCAGGGGCGAACCTATGAGTCACTTTCATTCGACAGGGATTACCGTTCCTATTTCCCCATTGCTGTTACCCGCATTCAAGAGGGAAAAGAAGAATTTGTTCCTTTGGCTGAACTGAAACCCGGTGATTCTATTTTAGTACGAAACGGAGAATTGATTCCGGCTGATTCAGAATTGCTTGAAGGAGAGGGAAGTATAGATTATAGTTTTGTTACCGGTGAAGCATTTCCTGTAGCCAAACAGCCGGGCGACCACGTGTTTGCAGGAGGGCGTCAAACGGGAGCTGCCCTGAGGCTTAAAGTTGAAAAGGCCGTTGAGCAAAGTTACCTCACCCGTTTGTGGAACGAAGACAAGGTAGGCGATGACGAAAAACGAAGTATGCAATCGGTGGTAAACCGCGTAAGCCATTACTTTACCATAATAATTCTTGTATTGGCAACCGGAGCATTGATTTACTGGTCTTTTGATGATTTTGGCAAAGCCGTTTATGTTTTTGCATCCATACTTATTGTAGCTTGTCCGTGTGCACTTGCTTTGACCATACCTTTTACATTTGGCAATGTTATGCGTGTTTTTGGCCGAAACGGATTTTACATTCGAAATACTTCTGTTATTGAAGCCATTACGCATACCAATGCAGTAATTTTTGATAAAACCGGAACCATCACACATTCGCGCAGTATGAAAATCAACTGGGATGGATCACCTTTGTCGGAAACTGAAATGCAATGGATACGCAGCCTTGCCCGCAATTCCACGCATCCGCTTTCGGTAATGATAGGGGAGTGGTTGCCCGAAAGCCCGCTGCTGATTGCTGAATCATTCAAAGAAATTCCCGGCATGGGCATCAGCGGCAAAATTGACGGACATATTGTTATGATGGGCTCCCGGAGTTTTATCGCAGGAAGCGAAGTTGCCGCAGATACCCGCCTGTCATCTGTGTATGTTTCGGTTAATAATACGTTGAAGGGCCGGTTTACTCTGGAAAACCGCTATCGCGAAGGTTTAAATGAAGTAGTAAGTGGTTTTGAAGGTTATAGCCTGCATCTGGTGTCAGGAGATAATGATGCTGAACGCGAGAACCTTACAAACATCATTGGCTCAGGAGAGAATCTTCACTTTAATCAATCACCCACCGATAAGCTGGCTTATGTCCGTCAATTAAAAGAAAATGGCAAACATGTAATTATGATAGGTGACGGACTCAACGATGCAGGAGCTCTGCTGAGTGCCGATGTTGGTGTCACCATTGCTGATGATGTTTACCATTTTTCGCCGGCCTGCGATGCCATTCTTCAATCCTCGAAGTTTGGCAGATTGCATGAATACCTGCGGTTTGCCCGGTCGGCAATGAAAATAGTTTATTCAGGTTATGGTATCTCCTTCCTTTACAATGTGATAGGCTTGTCATTTGCTGTTCAGGGATTGTTATCACCTGTGGTGGCTGCCATACTCATGCCTTTGAGTTCAATTACTGTGGTTGGTTTTGCAGGGCTGTCCGTAAGGATTATGGCCAGGATAAAAAAACTGAATGCCTGAAGTAATTTTTAGCTCTAATCCGACCTGAAAGCAAATATTATCCGTTTACAGGATTGTTTTGCATTTTTTTAAATTCCTGAGCATTTTTCTCTGATTCCGGAGGTGCTTTGTAATATTTTTTAACAATATTTTTTTTAGGCGGCCAAAGTTGCTCTGATATAGTGTTGATATACATAAATATACATCTCTATTTAGAAATATTCTATATTGAGTAGGGCTGTATTATCGTAAATATCAATTCATTACCTTTGACTAATTAAGTAAACCAATACTTAAATGAGCGTAGTTGTTGTTCTGATCGGTTTCAGCATTTTGGTAGCAGTGGGTTTTCTCATTGCTTTTTTGTGGGCTGTAAAGTCGGGGCAATACGACGATGATGTATCACCATCGGTACGCATACTTTTTGACAACGAAGACGAAGACAATTCCGATAAATCAATTGAAAACCAAACCCAAGTTTAGTTAAACCCAGATGCTTATGGAATTACAAAAATTCTACTACGACAACAAGATAGTGAAGATGTTTGCCTACGCCACCCTGTTCTGGGGTATAGTGGGCATGCTTGTCGGCGTGCTGATCGCATTTCAGCTCATTTTTCCGGAATTGAATTTCGGACTGGCCTTCACTACTTTCGGACGTGTTCGTCCTGTCCACACAAATGCAATTATTTTTGCGTTTGTAGGAAACGGTATTTTTACCGGTTACTATTATTCATTACAACGTCTGCTCAAAACCGGAATGGCGAGCAAATGGATGTCAACTTTCCATTTTTGGGGGTGGCAGTTCATTATTGTGCTTGCTGCTGTAACCTTACTTGCGGGTTATACTACAGGTAAAGAGTATGCTGAGCTAGAATGGCCCATTGATATCCTCATTGCAGTGGTATGGGTGGTCTTCGGCTGGAACATGATGTGGACCATTCTGAAAAGAAGGACCAAACACATTTATGTAGCCATCTGGTTCTACATTGCAACCTTTGTTACTGTTGCTGTGCTGCACATTGGCAACTCAATTGAAATTCCCTGGTCATGGCTGAAAAGTTACCCGGTATATGCCGGTGTGCAGGATGCGCTGGTGCAGTGGTGGTATGGGCATAATGCGGTGGCATTCTTCCTCACCACTCCTTATCTCGGGCTGATGTATTACTTTATGCCCAAAGCTGCCAACAGGCCGGTGTATTCCTATAAATTAAGTATTGTTCACTTCTGGGCATTGATATTCCTTTATATTTGGGCTGGTCCGCACCACCTGCTTTACCAGGCGGTACCCAATTGGGCTCAGTCACTCGGTACCGTATTCTCAATTATGCTCATTGCACCATCATGGGGCGGTATGATCAATGGTTTGCTAACACTCAGGGGAGCCTGGGACCGTGTGCGCGAAGATCCCGTTCTTAAATTCTTTGTAGTAGCTGTTACTGCCTATGGTATGTCTACTTTCGAAGGCCCCATGCTTTCGCTCAAGAGCATCAATGCCATCAGCCATTTTACCAACTGGACCGTAGGCCACGTACACATTGGTGCCATGGGCTGGAACGGATTCCTCACCTTTGGTATGATTTACTGGCTGTTCCCGAAAATGTTTAAAACCAAACTTTATTCGGTTAAACTTGCCAACCTGCATTTCTGGCTCGGAACCCTTGCCATTTTGTTCTACTCTATTCCTTTATACTGGGCTGGCTGGACCGAAGCTTCCATGTTTAAACAGTTCAACGATGCCGGTACGCTGATGTATCCCAACTTCCTGCAGGTAGTTGAGCAGATTATGCCTATGTATTATATGCGTGCATTCGGAGGTACACTTTATTTCCTTGGTGCATTCCTGCTGGTGTACAACATCTATAAAACTGTAAAAGCCGGATCATTTGCCGCTTACGAAGAAGCCGAAGCCCCTGCTCTTGAAAAAGAAGGCGGCCGTAAGCCAGGCGAAGGTTACCATCGTTTCCTGGAGCGCAAACCGGTTCAGTTTATGATACTCTCTATTGTTGCCATTCTTATCGGAGGATTGGTTGAAGTTATCCCCACATACCTCATTAAATCGAATATCCCCACCATTGCAAGCGTTAAACCTTATACACCGCTCGAACTGCACGGTCGTGATATTTACATTGCCGAGGGCTGCTACAACTGCCATTCACAAATGATCAGGCCGTTCAGATCAGAGACAGAGCGTTATGGCGAGTATTCCAAAGCCGGCGAATACGTTTACGATCATCCGTTCCAGTGGGGATCAAAACGTACCGGACCCGATTTGTGGAGAAATGGTGTAAAAACAGGACGCAACTACAAACCCGATTCATGGCACTATAACCATTTTATGGATCCTCAGAAGATGAATGCTACTTCCATTATGCCGGCATATCCATGGCTGGCCGATTATGAGATCAACCTCGATCTTACCGCGGCTAAAATCAGGGCTATGCAAACGCTGGGAGTTCCTTATCCCGAGGGTTATGACAAGGTTGCCAACGACGATGTTAAAGCTCAGGCCGAAAAAATTGCAGCCGGCTTAAAAGCTCAGGGCATTGATGTGGGAAGCAACAAACAGGTAATTGCACTGATTGCTTATATTCAGCGCATTGGAACCGATATTGTCGAAAATAAATAATATTCCGTAAAGATGGGAATTGTCAGAAGTATCTTGTCAGGGATAGATGGAGTCTTTTGGTTCCCCCTGATTGCTTTACTGCTCTTTGTTGCCTTTTTTGTTGTGATGGCTGTTCATACCTGGACGATGAAAAAAAGCAGGGCAGAAGAACTGGCAAGGCTTCCCCTTGAGGAAGATGAAGAAAAAAATAATGATTTTAACTCCTGAAAAACAAAGTGTATGAGTACAGAAGATAAAAATCTGCATCATGGCGAACCTGAGATTGATGAGTTGACCAAGGACAAGTATCTTGGTGGCCATGAATATGACGGAATTCGCGAACTTGATAACAAATTGCCGCGCTGGTGGCTGTATCTGTTCTATATTACCATAATTTTCTCGGCTGTGTATCTTGTTGGATATCATGTATTGCCCGGTGAAAACAAATGGTCGAGCCAGGAGCAGGAATACGAAAAGGAAGTAGCTGCGGCGGCTGCCCTAAAACCTGCCGATCCGCACGGAGCCATTGACCTTGCTTCGCTTACTCCGCTCACCGACGCCGAAAGCCTCGCTGCCGGTGAAGAAATCTACAATAAGATTTGTGTTACCTGTCACGGTAAATTTGCCGAAGGACTCGTTGGCCCGAACATGACCGATGAATACTGGATTCACGGCGATACCACCCTGGGTGTTATCCGGGTGATGGACCTCTACAATGTTATGATTACCGGAGTGCTCGAAAAAGGTATGATCTCATATAAAGATCAGCTTACCCCTGAACAGTTTCAGCAGGTAATTGCCTTTATTTTCAGCCTTCAGGGAACCAACCCTCCCAAACCCAAAGCCCCCGAAGGACATAAATTCGACGGCATAGGTTAATCAACTGATTTCAGAGGCTGCCGGTGAATTCCGGCAGCTTCATTTTTAAAAGAAACCAACAAAATGGAAGAATTTTACGAATACGACGAATTCCGCGACAGGGTTTCTACCATTGCCAGCGACGGTCAACGAGTTTGGGTGTATCCCAAAAAGCCCAAAGGAAAACTTTTTAATTACAGGAAAATTGTATCCCTTATCCTGCTAACCTTCTTCTTTGGTGCGCCTTTTATTAAGATTCAGGGCGATCCGTTTATTCTGTTAAATATTATTGAAAGAAAGTTTATCATTTTCGGAATGCCATTCTTTCCTCAGGACTTCTATCTTTTTGTCCTTTCGATGATTGCATTCATAGTATTTATTGTGCTATTTACTGTTATTTACGGCCGTATATTCTGCGGGTGGCTATGCCCCCAAACCATATTTATGGAATTTATTTACCGGCAGATAGAATACTGGATTGAAGGATCAAATATTCAGCAACGTAAATTGGATGATCAGGTCATGAACTTTAATAAGTTCTGGCGCAAAACACTGAAACATACCATTTTTTATTTAATTTCACTGATTACCATTACCTGGTTCCTGGCTTATGTAATAGGTATGGATGCTGTAATTGCCGGACTAAATCAAGGCATTTTTGCATATCCCGGAGCTACAGCTGCTGTTATAATTATTGCAGTAATACATTATGTAGTATTTGCCAAACTGCGGGAGCAGGTTTGTATCATTATTTGTCCTTACGGACGTCTGCAAGGCGTTCTCCTCGACAGAAATTCCATTGTGGTAAGTTACGACTACAAACGCGGAGAACCTAAAGGCAGATATAATCCGCTGGAAAACAGAGATGAAGCAGGCAAAGGACATTGTATTGACTGCGGCGCCTGTGTGCAGGTTTGCCCCACCGGAATTGACATAAGAAACGGAACCCAGCTCGAATGTATCAATTGCACAGCCTGTATTGACTCGTGCAACAGCATTATGAAAAGGACCAACCAGCCTGAAGGCCTGATTCGTTATGCTTCGGAACGCAGCATTGCCGACAATACTCCGTTAAAATTCAACATCAGGATTTTATTCTATTCAGTTGTATTGCTGGGCTTGCTGGGACTGATTGCCTATCTGTTTACTCAGCGTACTTCGCTTGAAACCACCATTTTAAGAATGTCTGGTTCACTGTATCAGGAATATGATGAAAATCACTACAGCAACATTTACAGCTTGCAGGTCATCAACAAAACCCGTACAGCTTTGCCGCTGGAAGTGAAAATTGCAAAACCTGCCGGCGGTACTGTAAAAATGATGGGCGATCCGCTGCTGATTGACAGGGGAGAAGTGGGAAAAGCCAACTTCCTGCTTGTGCTCGGTAAGAGTGCCTTAACATCTTCGCAAACACCGGTTGAGTTCATCATTTTAAGTGATGGAAAAGAGATTGACCGTGTTAAAGCAACTTTTGTCGGGCCCAATGCACTTGACCGTTAGTTTTAGTTCACTGATCACAGGAATTAAGCTAATTTTGTAAGAACAACTAAATCAATAAACTTCACAAATATGAAATTCAACTGGGGTACAGGAATTTTTCTTTTTATTGTTTTGTTTCTGGTAAGTATGCTTACGGTGGTTTTCCTGAGTTTCAGGCAAAGCAACGAATTGGTGGAAAGTGAATACTATCCCCAGGGTATTGAATATCAGAAACAAATTGACAGACGGCAAAGGGCAGAAGCACTTTCAGCGCGTATTGACATTAAGCAGTCGGGCTCTGTGGTGGTGCTTGCTTACCCCGCCGAGTTTCGCAATGCAGCACTCAGCAATGCCGAGATTTACTTTTACCGCCCCTCAGCCGAAATGTCGGATGTTAAAATTGCCATGCAACCCGATACAGCCCTGATGCAGTATCTGCCTGTTGATAATCTGAGAGCAGGTAAATACATTGTGAAGTTATCCTGGATGATGAATGAAACCGAATATTATGATGAACAATCCATCATGATCGGGAAATAAGCATTTGCGAAGTTTTATCAATTAAACAGATCAAAACAGTTTTTATATGTTACTCTGGACAGCATTTTTAGTTGGAATTGTAGGAAGTGCTCACTGCGCCGGCATGTGCGGCCCGATTGCGCTGGCTCTGCCTCTCAAAAATGAAAACTGGTTCTCCAGAACTTTCAGCGGGCTGATCTACAACACCGGCAGGGTGATTACCTATATTATACTGGGTGCAGTATTTGGTTTGCTCGGAAAGAGTCTGCATATGGCTGGTTTTCAGCAGTGGTCATCCATTGTTATCGGCATTTTAATGATAGCATTTGTTATTGTGCCACTGATCTTCAGCAAACTTCCTTCAGTAAACAACATGTTCTCGGGATACTCTCACAGGTTACTGGGCGCTTTCAGGGGATTGTTTAACAAAGGTTCGTATGGATCGCTTTTTGGCATCGGTCTGCTGAATGGAATTCTTCCCTGCGGATTGGTTTATGTTGCCATTGCCGGGGCATTGAACACAGGCAGTGTAACTGCAGGTATGTTGTACATGGCTTTGTTCGGGGCCGGCACCATTCCGGTAATGCTAGGAATATCGCTGGCTGGTACTATGATGAGCCTGAAACTCAGGGTTTTTATCAATAAACTTTCGCCTTATGTTATTGTACTGATCGGAGTGCTGATCCTGCTCAGGGGTTTGTCTCTGGGAATTCCCTATGTCAGTCCCAAAAGCGGTGCTTTGACTCCCGAAAAAGAAAAAGCACATCAATGCTGCCATCCGAAGTGACAAAAAGTGCTTTCTCTAAAGTATTGTTTAAGAACCAGATAACGGATTTCATATCCGTAGATTTAATTCAGTACCCAATAAATTGGCGCACTTTAAGAGATTTTTTTTAATTTTACACCAATAACCAAAACACAACAAATGAAGACCAAAACACTACTCATTGCAGCTTTTGCTGGTTTTATGGGCATAGCCCTTATTACCTCATGCGGAGGCGGACAGCAGCCTGCTCAGGAAGAGGCAGCTACCCAGGTTGAAGAAAAAGCAGGACCCACAGCCGAGCAACTGGCACGCGGAGAGCAGCTTTACAAGGAAAAATGTATTGCCTGCCACCAGGCCAACGGTCAGGGATTACCCAATGTTTTCCCAACCCTCACTGGTTCAGACTTTTTGATCAATCAGACCAAAATGGCTGTTGCTCAGGTGCTTAACGGATCAGAAAAAGTTCCTGGACATTCCCAGATCACTTATCCTGCTCCTATGCCTCCCCAGGTTGACAATTACGAGGATGCTGTGGCCGTTATCAACTACGTGCTCAACAACTTCGACAACCCCGGCGGATACATTTCGGTGGATGATGTAAAAGACATCACCATTGATCCCAGGTAGTCATTAACAAACCAGGTGTAAGGGGCTCAGGCCCCTTTTTTTGTACCTGCATTTTTATTTTTTTATGCCTGTTTGACTGAAATGGAGTGTGTATAAGGCATGTAATCAGACTTATATGATAATTTGCCCTTATGGGGATTTGCTGTCAGGTGTGGAATCTCACTGCTGTTTCATTAAAAGAACCGGTATGTAAGTTTCATGAACCATTAATGGTTAATCTTTTTATGGAATGTTTTTATAAGCCACCTGGTTTTTTTGTATATTTTTTCGCCGGTTAAGAAGATATATTTCCATAACTTTACTTCAAATTTCCCCTGTTATGACAAAGTCACAGATGCATGAAACCGCACCATCGGGTGCAATTTACGGCTTGGGATTTATTGGAGCAGCCATTTATTTCATTTCACATGCCACAGGATTCTGGATGGGTGTGCTGGGCTTTTTTAAAGCTTTGGTATGGCCGGCCTTTTTGGTGTACGAAGCCATGAAAAGCCTGGGAATGTAAGCCCGGGATATGCTGTTTGTAGTTTGTGTATGTACATCTCTGCACGAGATGAAGGGCTGTATTATGGCTGTTTTTTACTTCAGAAGAATTATTTTGACCGTATTTTACGATAAACTTAATACTCCTTTTGTCATAATTTTATTTTAAATTTAATAGGTTGAGTAAGCATTCATCACACTCAACGTAACTTTGTCAACTACTATTCATTTTTTATTTCTCATTTCAACATATACTAAAGTGTGTTCGCCATTTGAACCTCCTGAAGCAAATGAATAAAAGAAACATGCCTTGGTAT